>DNMS01000335.1:4962-5458 GCA_003488105.1 Rhodospirillaceae bacterium | reverse complement strand
GCGGCGGGCCCGGCGGCGACCGCCAGCCCGACTGCCAGCAGGCAGGCATGCGTGAGGATGCTCTGTGTCATCATCACCATTCTCCCCGTGTTAAATATAGAGTTTCCTGAATGGTGACGGGGCACGCGCGAATAGGCAACCCCACGTGCGATGGGGTTAAAAATGCCCCTGCCGGGCATACCTACAGAGCCGTGAAACTGGGAAAATTTTTCCCAGTTGGGCATAATTTTCCCAATCAGGCGGCAATTGATTCCGGCCAGCCAGTCATGGACGCCGGGGGTGGGCCGGCACCTCGTGGCGGTTTTGGGACTTATTTATCGTCCTTTGATTCGTCGGCGACGGCCGCCGGGTCATCGTTCAGGGCATCTCGGGCTTCCATCGCAGCCAGCAGAACCGATCCTGCGCTGCCCGTTCCGCTGGTGTCGGAGATGTCGCGGGCCAGGTCCGGCGCATCGCCAAGGAGGCCGGGCTTGTCATTCTCCAATTCGGCGCTGGC
>DNMS01000335.1:928-4794 GCA_003488105.1 Rhodospirillaceae bacterium | reverse complement strand
TCGCGCAGTTCTTCCCGCTTCCGTTCCTCGACCTCTTTCGCGTAGGCGGTGAAGCCCTTCTCGCGGACGATGTCCAGGTCGGTCTTGGGCTTGCCGGTGTCTTCACTCTGGGGCGCGACGGAGGCGGCCATCATCTCGGCGAACGAACCTGACCCGGTGTCGTCTGCCGCCGGCTTGTCGGTTTTTTGCGGAAACAGGATGCTGGCGATGTTGTCGATTTTCATGATTGTCCTCCTATGCTGTCGCGCGGACGCGCGGGTCGTCCCCGTCGTTCGCGTAGCAAAGGGCGTGCCAGAATTATCGGAGGATGGGCGTTGGTGCGCGGCTCAGTGCGCCTCGTCCCAATTGGCGCCGGTGCCGATATCGACGTCGAGCGGCACGCTCAGATGCGCCGCGCCGGACATGACCTTGCGGACCGTGTCGCGGGTCGCCTCGATCTCGGCATCGGGAACCTCGAAAATCAGTTCATCATGAACCTGCAGCAGCATCCGCGCCCCCAGGCCCGCCGCCTCGAGGGCGTCCGGCAGGCGGATCATCGCGCGCTTGATGATGTCGGCCGCCCCGCCCTGGATCGGCGCGTTGATGGCGGCGCGCTCGGCGAAGCCCCGCATGTTGGGGTTGCGGTCGTTGATGCCACGAACATGACATTTGCGTCCGAAGGTGGTTTCCACGAAGCCTTGTTTCTTCGCCTGTTCCTTGGTCCGCTCCATATAGGCCTTGATGCCCGGATACTGTTCGAAATAGGCATTGATGTACTCACCCGCCTCGCCGCGGGAAATGCCCAGCTGGCGCGCAAGGCCGAAGGCGGAAATGCCGTAGATGATGCCGAAGTTGATGGCCTTGGCGCGGCGCCGGACCATGGGGTCCATGCCATCCACGGGTATGCCGAACACCTGGGATGCGGTCAGGGCGTGGATGTCGAGGCCGTCATGGAAGGCCTGCTTGAGCACGTCGATCCCCGCGACATGGGCGAGCAGACGCAATTCGATCTGTGAATAGTCCGCCGACATCAGGATATATCCCTTGTCGGCGACGAAGGCGGTGCGGATCTTGCGGCCTTCCTCGGAGCGGATCGGAATGTTCTGCAGGTTGGGGTCCGACGACGACAACCGCCCGGTTGCCGCGACCGCCTGGGCATAGTTGGTATGGACCCGCCCGGTCTTGGGATTGATCTGGCCGACCAGGGTGTCCGTATAGGTACTTTTCAGTTTCGCCAACTGCCGCCAATCCAAGACCTTCTGTGGCAGTTCATGGCCCTGGGCGGCCAGTTCTTCGAGCACTTCCGCCCCCGTGGCATAGGCCCCGGTCTTGGTTTTCTTGCCGCCGTCCAGGCCCATTTCGTCGAACAGGATTTCACCCAGTTGCTTGGGCGATCCGATATTGAATTCGTGGCCGGCCAGCTTGTGAATCTCGCCTTCCAGGTCGCCCATGCGGGCGGCGAAATCGGCGCTCAGGTCCCGGAGGACGGTGGCGTCGACCTTGATACCGCGGCGTTCCATGTCGCGCAGCACAGGAACCAGCGGCCGTTCCAGGGTCTCGTACACCGTGACCATGTGTTCGGCCACCAGGCGCGGCTTGAACAGATTGTGCAGGCGCAGGGTGATGTCCGCGTCCTCGGCGGCGTAATCCAGCGCCTTGTCGAGCGGCACCCGGTCGAAACTGACCTGGGTCTTGCCGGTCCCGGCGACGTCCTTGAATTTGATGGTGTCGTAATCCAGGAAATCGCGGGCCAGGTCGTCCATGCCGTGGCCGTGCAGGCCACCGTCGAGCACATAGGACAGCAGCATGGTGTCATCCACGGGCGCGACCTCGACTCCATAGCGGCCAAGCACCTGAATGTCGTACTTGATGTTCTGGCCGACCTTCAGGATCGACGGGTCCTCAAGCATCGGTTTCAGCGCCGCCAGCGCGTCCTTCAGGGGGATCTGCTCCGGCACGCTGTCGCCGCCGCCGTCTCCGTCACCAAGATCCAATTGCCCCTGGGGGACGGCCGACATATGGGCCAGCGGGATGTAGCAGGCACGGCCCGCTTCGGTCGAAAGCGACACGCCGACCAGACCCGCCCCCATGGCGTCCAGCGCGTCCGTTTCCGTATCCACGGCGACGACGCCGGCGGCGTAGGCGGCCTTGATCCAGGGTTGAAGCTGGTCGAGCGACTGCACCAGATCGTACTGCGGGGCGAGGGCCGCCGGTGATTGCGCCGCAGCGCCGTTGCCGCCATTCGTAGGCATGCCGAGGCGGCTTTCCACCGTCGTCGCCAGGGACTTGAAGCCGAGGTCGCGCAGGAAGGTCAGCAGGGTTTCCGCATCCGGCGCCTTCTTGCGCATGTCGTCGATGGTCCGTGTCACGGGGACATCGTCCCGGAGCGTCACCAGGTCGCGGGAAATGCGCGCCATGTCGGCCTGTCCCAGCAGGGATTCGCGGCGCTTGGGTTGTTTGATCTCGGCCGCGCGAGCCAGCAGGGTATCGAGGTCGCCGTATTCGCCGATCAACTGCGCCGCCGTCTTCACGCCGATGCCGGCGACACCCGGCACGTTGTCTGACGAATCGCCGGCCAGGGCCTGCACGTCGATCACCTTGTCCGGTGCGACGCCGAACTTTTCCATAACCTGATCCGGGCCGATCTCACGGTTTTTCATGGCGTCAAACAGGACCACGCTGTCATCGACCAGTTGCATCAGGTCCTTGTCCGAGGACACGATGGTAACCTCCGCTCCCCGTTCCCGGGCCTGGCGGGCGTAGGTCGCGATCAGGTCGTCGGCTTCGAACCCCTCCATGTCGATGGCCGATACGTTGAGCGCCTCGGTCGCCTTGCGCACCAGTTCGAACTGCGGAATCAGGTCATCGGGTGCGGGCGGGCGGTGGGCCTTGTATTCGGGGTAGATGTCGTTGCGGAAGGTCTTGCGCGCGCGGTCGAAGATGACGGCGACGAAATCGGCCTCCGTGTCCTCGACCAGCTTCATCAGCATCTTGGTGAATCCGAACACCGCATTGGTCGGCGTGCCGTCTGGCGCCGTCATCGGCGGCAGTGCGTGATAGGCGCGGAAGATGAAGCCCGAGCCGTCGACCAGAAAGACATGTTCGCGTTGATCGGTCATGGGGATCCATTTCGGTGGGCGGGGATGTAGGTGGGCGTGCCGGGTCGGCGCCCCCTTGTTATAGCCCGGCGGACGTGCGGGCATGAAGGGTTTATCTATGACGAACGACCGTTCGCCATCGCGCGCAAAGGGGCGTTAGATACGCGCCGTGGCGGCGGCGAGAACACCCCGCCGGTCAACCTGCCGGGGCAAGGATATTTAAGCTATCCCCCCTTGGGCGTGGCGAAGACCAAGGCCGCAGCCTAATGGCCGTGGCTGGCGACCGGGGCGTCGGGGTTGAGAAGATAGCGCTTCGAACAATAGGGGCAGACGACCTCCGCCTCTTCGTCGAACTTCAGGAACACCTTGGGGTGGCCCAGCGCGCCGCCGCCTCCGTCGCAGGCGACGATCGGGGTATCCACGTAGATGGGGTCTTCCGGGTCCATGTCGTATCCCTTGATTCGCTGTTCCTGTCCGGCCGGGTCAGGCCATGACCGTTGACCCTGCGCTTGAGCGGATGATACCGATTGCGGCCCGACAATCAATACGCAGCGGCCTCATTCCGTCGTACCGGCGCGCCCCCGAGGAGCCCATGACCGTCCCAAATTCCGATACATCCCCGCAACAACCCGAATTCGCCGTGGAAATCAGCCATTTGCGCAAGGTCTATGGCCGGGGCGGCAATGTGCCCGGGGAAACGGGCCAGACCGTGGCGGCGCTCAAGGATCTTTCGCTGAACGTGCCCCGGGGCTCGTTTTTCGCCCTGCTGGGGCCCAACGGGGCGGGCAA
>DNMS01000335.1:441-752 GCA_003488105.1 Rhodospirillaceae bacterium | reverse complement strand
CCCAACGGGGCGGGCAAATCGACGCTCATCAACATCCTGTCGGGGCTGGTCATCAAATCCTCCGGTGAGGCCCGGGTGTGGGGTCATGACATCGACCGCGACATGCGGGCGGCGCGTCTGGCCCTCGGCGTGGTGCCTCAGGAATTGAATCTGGACCCGTTCTTTTCGCCGCGTGAATTGCTGGAGGTCCAGGCCGGGTTGTTCGGCGTGCCGGTCAGCCGCCGCCGCTCCGACGAGATTCTTGCCGCCGTCGGCCTGGCGGACAAGGCCAACGCCTATGCCCGCTCGTTGTCCGGTGGCATGCGGCGGCG
>DNMS01000335.1:0-301 GCA_003488105.1 Rhodospirillaceae bacterium | reverse complement strand
TGTCCGGTGGCATGCGGCGGCGCATGCTGGTCGCCAAGGCCATGGTCCATTCGCCGCCGGTGCTGATCCTGGACGAGCCCACGGCCGGCGTCGATGTGGAGCTGCGCCGCCAGCTCTGGGTGACCATGCGCGATCTCAACGCGCGCGGCACGACGATCCTGCTGACCACCCATTACCTGGAGGAGGCCCAGGCACTGTGCGACCGGGTTGCCATCATCAACCACGGCGAACTGGTCGCCTGCGACGATACCTCGGCGTTGCTGGCGCGCCTCGATTCCAAGGAAATGCTGATCACCGTCGA
>DNMS01000399.1:1549-4190 GCA_003488105.1 Rhodospirillaceae bacterium | reverse complement strand
CAACATAGGACGGCAAGACAAAGGGAAACAATCAAGATGACGGCAGAAGACGACCGCCGCAAGGAATCGGAGCGGCGCGGCGACGACCGCCGCGAGGAAGAACGCCGCGACAGCGACCGCCGCCAGGCCGAGGACGGCCCGCCCCCGGGCCAGGACGACCGCCGCCAGGAAGAACGCCGGGCGGCCCCTCGGCGCAGCGGCCCCCGGCGCACGGGTCCCCGGCGCGACTAACCCGGTCAGCCCCAGGCTTTATCCCAGGTGACGCCACCAGAATTTCTGATTGATGGAGAACACGGGTTGGTAATGGCGGATTGACGACGCCTTGACCACCGAACCGATCTGGTTGTCGAGCACCAGCGGAATGCGTTCCCCCGACTTGGCCGTCATATAGACGACCAGGATCGCATGCCCGACCTTGAGATTAAGGTCCTTCACCGCGACCACGCGCAGATCGTTGTCGTCCCAGCCCAGCATGCGCAGGGACAGGTACTTCATGATCGCGTAGTCCTCGCAATCGCCGAACCGGGCCATGAATTCCTGCGGCGTAGCCCAGTAATCGTTCTGCCCCCAGTTGTTCTTATCTTGGACATAGGTCGCCTTGTTCATGCGTTCGTTGACCTGACGCAACTGATCCAGCTTGTTCAGATCCTTGACGCTTTTCAGAAACTCGATCCATTCCGCATTGCCGCAGATCTGCATCTGCCCCGGGCCGGGATAGCACTTCACCGGCGCATTGTTTTTGCGGGCCTGGGTAAAGCGTTCAAGCGCCCCCAGCCATTTGGTGAAGGCCTTGAGGTCGTCGGACTGAACTTCCTTGGTATTGAAGAAACTGGGCTCGGGCGAGGCGCTGAGCGCGCCCACGGGCAGGCCCGCGATGGCGGTCATCACGAGGAACAAAACACCAATGCAGCGCAGAATTCTCACGGTCTTTCTTCCACCCGGCATTCGTTGCGGACCCGCCTTTGATTATATCGTGTCGCGCACAGCCGGCCAACTTGGACGACGCGCAGCCTAGCCTTTTGCGGGGCCGCGCCGCCGTGATCTCGCTCACATGGTCGGAAAACGGCTTTGCCGCAAGGGGTTAAGTCTCTAATATGCCTCGAACGCGCGAGGGAAACCGCCCGTTGGGGAGCACCATGGCGGAAGCAGCCGAAACAAAAACGACCGACACCGAGACGCCCGCGGGCGAGCCCAAGCCAAAGAAGGCGAAGCGCGAATTCAACAAGGTCGCGCTGGCCATCCTGGCGGTGGCCGCCCTGGCGATCACGGTATCCATTTATTTCACCCTGCAGTTCATCGACAAGGAACGCGACCGCGACCGCCTGAACTGGCAGGTCCGCCTGGGCATCGTCGCCGATTTCCGGGCCGCCGCGATCAACCAATGGGTTGAAGAACAATTCGGCCATATGCGCGAACTGACGCAGAACGCCTCGTTGCAGCTCTATCTTTCCGAAGCTTCCGCCGGCGCCAAAAAGGATGCCGCGGCCCCCGCCGGGCAAGGGGGCGGTGTGACCGCCATCCCGTCCCTTGATTCCCTAAGCAGCGACCTGGGCGCCGCGCTGTCGTCGGAACTGACGGACGACAAGGACAAGGCCCCGGCCGAAGCGGCCCCGGAATCCCTCGCCGACCCCCTGGATGCCCTCGATTCGAATGCCAGCAGTTCGGCCTCCGTCGGGTTCCTGCGTAATCTGCTGATCGCCACCGCAGAACGGTCGGGATTCAAGGCACCGCCGCCCGTGGGCGAAATCGCCGCCAACATCGAACGGCCGGGCGTCGCCGGCATCGGCCTGATCGACACCAACTTGAACGCCATCGTCTCGACCCCCGACATGCCGCCCATGAACAAGCGCATCCGCGACGCCGCGCGTCAGGCGCTACAAGGCGACCCGGCGGTGATCGACATCTTCAAAGGGCCGACCAACGAGCCGACGATGGGCTTCGTGCTGCCGATCTTCAAGTTGCAGGAAGGTGCGGGCGCCAAGGCCATCGGCGCCGTGATCGGTATCAAGATCGTCGACGAGGACCTGTTCAAGCGCCTGAAACAACCGGGCGAGTTGTCCAAGACCTCGGAAAGCTTTATCGCCCGAAAGGTCGGCAATACGGTCGAATACCTGACTCCGCTGGCCGACGGCAGCAAGGCTTTCGAGCGCCAGATGGCCATGGACACGCCGGATCTGGCCGCGGCCTACGCGCTGGAGAAAACCGGCGGTTTCGCCCAGAAGCGCGATTATGCCGGCGCGGAGGTCCTCGTCACCTCCCGGTCCATCGCCAACGTGCCGAGCTGGGTTCTGGTCCGCAAAGTGACGACCGAGGAAGCCCTGGCGTCCACGGAAACCCGCCTGCGCACAACCCTGATCGTTCTGCTGCTGATCATCGGCGGCGTGTCCGTGTCGTTCTTCGCGGTTTGGGCCCACGGGGCGTCGGTGCGCGCCAAACAGGCCATGGCCGACATGAAGGTGGCGCTCGAGCGTTTTTCCAACATGTCCAAGTTCATGAAGGTGGTGACCGACAGCCAGCCGACGGAGATCGTCGCCGTCGACGGCAACACCACCTACACCTTCGCCAATGCACCGGCCGCCCGCGCGGCCGGGATTGATGCCGATGACATGATGGGCAAGTCCATGGCCAGCGTCATGGGCCC
>DNMS01000399.1:0-1400 GCA_003488105.1 Rhodospirillaceae bacterium | reverse complement strand
CGCGAACAGCATATCTCGACCTTCACGGACGCGGACGCGGACCCGGATGACCTGAACGCCATCCATGTCATCAAGTCGGACCATATTCCGCTGCGCGGCGACCGCGACTATCCGCCGGGCGTTCTGATGGTGCTGGAGGACATTTCTGAACTGTCCCGCGAACGCCGCCGGTCGGAACGCATGATGCGGCAGTTGATCGACACCCTGGTCAGCGTGGTCGACCGCCGCGACCCCTATTCCGCCAACCATTCGACCCGCACGGCCGAGGTCGCCCGCGAGATCGCCGAGGAAATGGGGCTCACGGAAGTGGAAACCCACACCGTCGACATCGCCGGCAGCCTGATGAACCTGGGCAAAATCTTCGTGCCGCCCGAGGTTCTGACCAAGACCGGCAATTTGACGGACGAAGAACGCGAGCTTCTGGCATCGACCTACCTGGTCACCGCCGATCTGCTGAAGGACGTCACCTTCGAGGGTCCGGTGGTCAAGACCGTATTGCACATGGGCGAGCATTGGGATGGCACCGGCCGTTTCCATATCTCCGGCGATCGCATCATCCCGACGGCGCAGGTTCTGGCCGTCGCCAACGCCTTCGTCGGCATGGCCAGTGCGCGCGCCTGGCGCCCGGCCATGGAATTCCGCAAGGTCATCGACATCCTGATGCAGGACACGGGCAGCAAGTTCGACCACCGCCCGGTCAGCGCCCTCATGAACTTCTTGGAAAACCGCGGCGGCATCGAAAAATGGGCACACTTTCGCGACCCGCCGACATCGGATAAGCCGGAACTCTAGGCGACAGACCGACGCTTAACAGGCGATCCCCATTCCCAACGCACAAGACAAGAAAAGAGGCCGGACGCATGACGCGTCCGGCCTTTTCAGTTACCTGATCTAAGAGGGGTGTGGTCAGGTGTCGTCGATGTTCACGGAGAACCCGTCGTCGGTCTGCGTCACGGAATAGCCTTCCGACGCATTACCGTCGCCGTTGCGATCAAGGTCATCGAACTTCACGCCCTCCAGGGTCACGGACATATCGTCCTTGCCCGCGAAGGAGATGACCGCGTCGCCTTCCTCGTTCTCCGAGAAGATCATATCGTTCATGTCGAACTGCTCGCCTTGGAACTCGAGCGTGTCCTGCAGCATGATGTCTTCGATGATATCGTGGCCACTGTCGGCATCGAAGATGAAGGTGTCGTTACCCGAACCGCCATTCAGCACGTCGTTCCCGGCGCCGCCGAACAAGGTGTCGTTGCCCGAGCCACCTTCGAGGAAGTCGTCGCCGAGGCCGCCGAACAACTGATCGTGGCCGTCTCCGCCTTCGATCGAGTCATTGCCGGAGCCGCCGTACAGGATGTCGTTCCCGTCGTTGCCTTCGATCTCGTCGTCGCCGGAACCACCAT
>DNMS01000363.1:7888-9519 GCA_003488105.1 Rhodospirillaceae bacterium | reverse complement strand
CTTGCCGTCTTCGTATTGCGCCGTCAATGACGCCAGCCGGCGGATCACCTGATCCGGGTCATCCATCACCGTGGGGCGGCCATAGGCATGGACGGCTTCATAGTTCCAGGTCGGCACGGACTTTTCCGTCGCGTACCAGCTGGGCGAAATATAAGTGTGCGGGCCGCCGAAAATGGCCAAGGCCTCCGTCTTGCCGTCGAAGGCCTGCCATTGGTCGTTGCCCTTGGCCAGGTGTCCCCACAACAAACCGAATTCCCCGTCGTCCGTCAGGTGCAGGGGCACATGGCTCGCGGTCATGCCCTGGGCCCCGGCCGTCACCAGGGCGGCGAAGCCGTTGGCGTGGATGATTGCGTGCATGTCGGTGACGTCGGTGACGTCGAACATCTTGGGGCGGTACATGGCGGTGGTCCTTACAGTCATCCGGGGCGCGGCCCATGCCGCGCCAAGTTTCCGTTTAGGCCCGGATTGGGCCCCCATGAAAGGACCATTTCCACCAAATGAAAAGGGCCGCTTTGACCGTTGCCCGCGCGGGGGCCACGGCCTAGGTTGCCAGGAGGCAGAGGGGACAGCCCGTTCAATGGCGGATGGGCGCGCCCGGACGATGGAGGGACCGATGGACGAAGAACACTTCAACATGCAGATCAGGAAGTTCCTGAAACAGGTCGGCGTGACCAGCCAGCGTGAGATCGAGGGCGCGGTGCGCGCCGCGCTTGCGTCCGGCACGCTGGCCGCGGACGGCGGCGTGACCGCCAAGGTGACCCTCAGCATTCCCGAACTGGGCATCGCCCACGACATCACCAGCGACATCACGCTGGAGCCCGAGGACCCGCACGGCACGCCGTCCTACGATTGATCTGACCTACGACTGATCTGGGGTGACGATTTGCACAGCAAAAAGCCCGCCGTGAGGCGGGCTTTTCGTTGGCGAAATTTAATGAAACTTACTGCCGCGCTGCGATCGATTTCTTGATTTCCGCGATCGCCAGGCCCGGGTTCAGGTGCTTCGGGCAGGTGTTGGTGCAGTTCATGATGGTGTGGCAGCGGTACAGCCGGTACGGGTCGTTCAGGTTGTCGAGCCGTTTGCCCGTGGCTTCGTCGCGGCTGTCGGCGATCCAGCGGTAGCTTTGCAGCAGGATGGCCGGGCCGAGGTAGCGATCGCCGTTCCACCAATAGCTCGGGCAGGACGTCTGGCAGCAGAAGCACAGGATGCATTCCCACAGACCGTCGAGCTTCTCGCGCTCTTCCGGGCTTTGCAGGCGTTCGCGGGTCGGCGCCGGGGTGTCGGCCTGCAGCCAGGGTTCGATGGATTTCAGCTGCGCATAAGGCACGTTGAGGTCGGGCACCAGATCCTTGATCACCGGCATGTGCGGCAAGGGATAGATCTTCACGTCGCCCTTGATGTCTTCGATGGCGGTGGTGCAGGCCAGGGTGTTGGTGCCGTCGATGTTGAAGGCGCAGGACCCGCAGACCCCTTCGCGGCAGGACCGCCGAAAGGTCAGGGTTGAATCCAGCTCGTTCTTGATCTTGATCAGGGCGTCGAGAACCATCGGCCCGCAACGGTCGAGATCGACCTCGTAGGTATCGACCCTGGGCAGATCGTCCGTGTCCGGGTCCCAGCGGTAGACCTTGAA
>DNMS01000363.1:7109-7652 GCA_003488105.1 Rhodospirillaceae bacterium | reverse complement strand
GCGCGAGTTGGCGGGAAGGTTGAATTCGACCATGTGCTGCGTTCCTTCCTTCTTTTAATACACCCGAGCCTTGGGCTCGATGTACTGGACCTCGTCCGTTAGGGTCCAGGTATGGACCGGCCGGTAGTCGAGGCGCACGGACCCGTCCTCGTTGACCCAGGCGAGCGTGTGTTTCATCCAGTTGGCGTCGTCGCGGTCGGGATAATCCTCGTGCGCCTGGGCGCCCCGGCTTTCGTGGCGGGCTTCCGCCGAATGGATCGTCGCCTTGGCGCAGATCAGAAGATTTTCCAGCTCCAGGGCTTCGACCAGGTCCGAGTTCCAGATCATGGAGCGGTCCTCGATGCGCATATCGTCTTTGGATTTCCACACCTGATCCATCTTCTCGCAGCCTTCCTTCAGCGTCTTCGAGGTGCGGTAGACGGCGGCGTCGTTCTGCATGGTGCGCTGCATGGCGTCGCGGATGTCGGCGACCTTGGTGTCACCCGAGGAATGGCGGATGCGGTCGAGGCGTTCCAGCGCCTTGTCCGTGCAGCCCGAACGGTA
>DNMS01000363.1:0-6882 GCA_003488105.1 Rhodospirillaceae bacterium | reverse complement strand
TTCGTGGCGTCGACGCCGGAGAAGATCTTGGCCGTTTCCGTGATCCCGGGCAGGCGCTGCAACAGGGTGTCCGAGCCCAGATGTTCCAGGTGCAGCATGATGTGGTCGCTGTTGTCGCCGATGCCGCGGCCTTCGCGGATTTCCATGGTCATGGCGCGCGACACGACGTCACGGGACGCCAGGTCCTTGGCCGTCGGCGCGTAACGTTCCATGAAACGTTCGCCCTCGGAATTGGTCAGGTATCCGCCTTCGCCGCGGGCCCCCTCGGTAATCAGGCAGCCGGCGCCATAGATGCCGGTGGGGTGGAACTGCACGAATTCGTGGTCTTCCAGCGGCAGGCCGGCGCGCGCGAACATGGCGTTGCCGTCGCCCGTGCAGGTATGGGCCGAGGTGCAGGAGAAATAGGCCCGGCCGTAACCGCCCGTCGCCATCACGGTCTGATGGGCGCGGAAGGTGTGGATGGTGCCGTCGTCCAGGTTCCAGGCGACGACGCCTTCGCACACGCCGTCGTCGCTCATGATCAGGTCGAGGGCGAAATATTCGACGAAGAATTCCGCGTTATGGGCCAACGACTGCTGATAGAGGGTATGCAGCATGGCATGGCCGGTGCGGTCGGCGGCGGCGCAGGCGCGGCGCACCGGGGCCTCGCCGAAGTTGCGCATGTGGCCGCCGAAGGGGCGCTGGTAGATGCGCCCGTCGTCGGTGCGGGAAAACGGCATGCCGAAGTGTTCCATTTCGATCACCGCCGGCACGGCCTCGCGGCACATGTATTCGATGGCGTCCTGGTCGCCCAGCCAATCGGCGCCCTTGACGGTGTCGTACATGTGCCATTCCCAATGGTCTTCATCCAGGTTGCCGAGCGCGGCCGACACCCCGCCTTGGGCGGCCACGGTGTGGGATCGGGTCGGGAACACCTTGGTGATGCAGGCGGTCTTCAGTCCCGCCGCCGCCATGCCCAGCGTCGCCCGCAGCCCGGCGCCGCCGGCGCCCAGCACGACGACGTCGTATTTGTGATCGGTGAGTTCGTAGGCCTTGGACATTTGCGAATCAGCTCCCGAAGGTCAGCTTGAGAACGGCGAAGATGTTGAGCACACCCAGTAATACGGCGCCGAGCTTAATAAGGATCAGTGAAACGGTTTTTGCACTTTCGGAATGGACGTAATCCTCGATCACGACCTGCAGGCCAAGCTGCGCGTGGTGCATGCCGGCGACGATCAGCAGGATCAGCAGGACCGCGTTCTGTCCGGTGCCCATCCAGACCTTCATGGCGGCCAGATCGGCGCCGAGAAGCCCGGACATGGCCCAGATGAACCACAGGGTCAGCGGCACCAGGGCGACGCCGGTCAGGCGCTGGGCCCACCAATGGGCCACGCCTTCGTGGGCGGCACCCAGACCGCGCACGCGGCTTAAGGGGGATCGCATTTCCATGGGCTTAGCCTCCGATCACGAAGTAGGCGCAACCAAGCGTCGCCGCCGTCATGACGACGGCGAACAGCACGACCAGCATGCCCGTGCGCCGGACCGACGGCAGGTCGAAGCCAGACCCGGCGTCCCACATCAGGTGGCGGATGCCGTTGCCGAGATGATAATAGAGAGAGAACAGAAGCCCCCAGAGAACCACCTGGCCGACCCAGGACCCGATCACCGCCTGGGCGGTGGCAAAGGCGTCGGCGCCGTAGGTCGCGGCCGTCAGCCAATAGGTCAGGATCAGGATGCCCCCCGCAAGGGCGATGCCGGTCATGCGATGCGTGATCGACAATACGGAAGTGATTTGCGGCCGATAGACCTGCAGATGGGGCGACAGGGGCCGTTCACGACGCGCCATGGGAGAACCTCGCCTAGTGATGAATCCGCGGCAAACCTAACGCCTATTTCGCAATTGCGCAAACGTCTGTTGGCGATTGGATATGTCACGATTTCAGATACTTATGGTATATGGTCTTTTGTATCCCACAATAAATCCCATTGGTGTTCGCAAGTCTCGATGCAGATCGTGCCGTCGCGGTTTTGGCGGCGGCGATATGATGGTTTCATAAGCTTTCAACGAGTTAGGCGGAATGTCCCTGATCGCCTGGGGAAAACCTGTGGATGAAATGTGGGAAGGTGCGGGAGTTATGCACAACTTTCGGCGCTAATCCCCAGGTTTCCGCGTTGCCGCGACACATATGCCAAGACCATGATGTTGCGCGCTTTGAAAAGCGTCGCCATGGTCCCGGCCGTCCGGCCGGGCCACCCGAAAGAAAGGTGAAGCTTCGCTTCGCCGATCCGGAGGGAGGGAGAGCCGGTATCAGCCGCAGTCCGGCATCCCGCCGTAGGGCCCAGGCCCGGGGCACGTTTTCGAACGCGCGCCGGTCGCAAGTCCAAAGACCCATCGTCCCGGGGTTCGATCTCTGCCCAGGGTGCGGCCGCGGGAGGAAGGGTTTCAAAGGCGGATAGGCGTCTTTCATAAGCGTGGAGCCTGGCCGGCTCCAAGAGAGGTGTCAGGTGTGTCGCTTGTCGGCACGAGATGCAGGTGTCCCAGGACCTGTATCCCTGACGCCTCTTCTTATGGGAAAAGCGCATTCGCTGTTTGGCCGCCCCCCCTTGTTTTGCTTCCATGAGAAAATTGGTCTAAACAAATGCAGTGGGCGTCCGCCCGCGTTTCCGCCGTTGCCCACCAAGGAGCATCCCCGTGGCGTCTGGAGATACGTTCCGCCGCGTTGTCTGGCCGCTTGCCGTGGCGGAAACCCTGCTGTGGGCCGGTTTCTACTATCTGTTCCCGGCCTTGCTGGGCATTTGGGAACAGGAATTCCCTTGGACCAAGTTGGAAATCGCGGGCGCTTTGACCACGGCGCTTCTGGTCTCCGCCTTCCTTGCCCCCGTCGCCGGGCGCCTGATCGATCATGGACACGGCCGGCGTCTGTTTATCGGCTCCGCCTTCACGGGGGCGGTGATGCTGGTGGCGCTGTCGCGGGTGACCGAATTGTGGGAATTCTACGCCGTCTGGGCCGGGATCGGCGTGATCATGGCCGGTTGCCTGTATGAACCCTGTTTCGCGATCCTGACCCGGATCATGGGCGACCGTTCACGCCAGGCGATCACCATCGTCACCCTGGTCGCCGGGTTTGCCGGCACGGTGGCGTTCCCGACGGTCCATACCCTGGACGCGATCATGGGCTGGCGCAATGTGGTGCTGGTGTTTGCCGGTCTGGCGGCCTTTGTCTGCGTGCCGCTGCTGTTCTTCGGTCTGGCCCACCACGGCAAAGAAGCCCCGGCCCCGGCCGAAGGTGCGGCGGCGAATACGGGAAAGCCGCTGAACCTGACGCGGAATATCGTGTTCTGGCTGCTCGCCGTGGCCTACGCCATGATGGCGTTCAACCATTTCGCCATCATTTCCCACATGCTGCCGTTGCTGGCGGAACGCGGCGTCGGGCCGGAAACGGCGGTTCTGGCCGCATCGATGATCGGGCCCATGCAGGTCGCGGGCCGGCTTTGCGTGCTTGCCGTGCAGCGCCACGTGACCTCGGCACCGCCCATCGCGGCCGTCAGTCTGCTGGCCATGGCGATCGCCTCGGCGGCCTTGCTGGGGGCCAATGCGGTGCCCGGTCTGCTGGTCGTTTTCGTGTTGTTCCAGGGGGCCGGCAACGGGGTCATGAGCATCACCCGCCCGGTCATCGTCGCCGAACTTCTGGGCCGCAGGCGTTATGGCGTCATCGCCGGAATTCTGGCCATGCCCTATATCGGATTTTCCGCCCTCGCCCCGGGTCTTGCCGGGCTGGTCTGGCTGGTCACTGGATATGACGGCGTTTTGGCCATGACCCTGTTCGCGGGGATCCTGGGCGCCGTCGCGCTGATGGCCGCCGCCCGCTGCCGCAGGGCCCAGGCCCCGGAACAGGAAACGGGCCCCGATTGACGGGGCCCGTTGGATATTCCTTGATCGGAAGTCCTGGAATTAGAAGGCCACGTATGCCCCGGTCATGATCGAGTGGATGGCGTCGAAGTCGGTGCCGCTGCGATCGAGCGTGTGATAGCGGTAGGCGATATAAACGCTGGAGCCGGTGCCCTCGATCTCCTGCACCGCCTGGGCACCGAAGGTATCGAGGGTATCGCCGTTCTGCGCCGAATCCTCGAACCGCCCCAGGTCGACGGCGAAGGCGGTCGTGCCGAAGGTATTGAGCTTCGTCTGATAACCGACCTTGCCGTAATAGAACTTCGGATCGTCGCGGCCCTGGGTGGCGGATGACTTGGTCCCGGCGGCCAGCGTCAGGCTGAAGCCATTTGGCGCAAGCGCCGAGACCGAGCCCGAAATCCCGTCCGTGAAGGCGTCCGTATTGCCCGATCCGTTGTACCAGCCGGCCGCGGCTTCGACGGTGATGCCCGAGACGTCGCCGGAATAGTACAGGGCGGCGTCGATGATGCCATTGTCCAACAGGCTCGTGGACAGATGGAAGCCGTTGATCGCGGGCGAATCGTAGCGGATGCGATCGGCCACATCGAGGCCGTCGAGATTGTCCGCCGCACCGCCGATCGTTGCCGACGAGCGGGCCCCCGTGGCCGAGGTGACGAAGGCGAAGCCGCCCGCCACGTCGCCGACCGACGAATAGCCCGCGACGCCGGTCCCGGACAGGTCCGTTTCGGAAATGCCGTTGGTCGCCGTGTCGCCCTGGCCCAGCCACAGGGTGCCGAGCCGTTTGTGGGTGAAATAGACTTCGGCGGCTTCTTCCTCGAAGCTTCCTGCTCCGGCAGTTTCCGTGGAGGCGCTCATCTCGTTCGACGGGTTGGAGCGCATCAGCACCACGAACTGCGTACCCACGGACCAGTCTGCGTTGATCGTGCCTTCCGCGTTCAGGAAGATTCGCGTCGAATCGTTTTCATTGTCGACATGGCGGTACATGCCTTCTTCGCCGTCGTTGACGTACAGGAACGCGCGGTTCAATTGCCCGCCGATCGTCAATTCCACGGGGCTGTTGTTCGTGATCGACCCCGCATGGGCGGAGGCGGGAATGCCGACGGCGGCGGTGCTGAGAGCCGTCGCGCACAACATGGCGGGAAGCAGCCGGTATATTTTCGATGGTGTCATTTCGTCCTCTCGACAATTTGCGTCATGTCCATCGTGTTCTTGGCGACGGACGGTTGATACGAAATCGCCACAGCGGAGACCGCTCCTCCGGCAAACCTCGACCGGTGGAAGGACGATCATCGACGGCAGGTTTCCTGACTTGCGGGGGGGCTGACCGACCGCCTTCCCGGGGGCATCCCCAGTGGCCATCATGGCGGGTCAGATATCCGCTTACAGTTGCGAGGACAGTCCCGGATTTGGCGGGGTGGTTGCCCCGCCGCACCGGATTCCCTTTTACCCCCGGATATCCGGGGCACCGTCGAAAGAAGTCGTATCAGTATATCCATATGCAGGCAATGGGCCTTCAAAAAATGTTATAACATAACAAAATTAGAAAGCCACAATTAATCGCCTGTCGGCGGGTTTAAATGTTCGTGTCGAGTGGTCTCAGGTCCGCCGGGGAATCAGCGCCCAGATATCGACATCCAGAACCACGGCCGGGTGGTCCTTGCCGTCGGCGTCCGTCAGGGGGAAATCGGCGCAGGGATGGTCCTTGGCCGCGACCAGGCGCAGGCGCAGTGCGCCGGCATCGTCACAGCCGGGCAGGGCGGCCTTGTCCAGCACTTCCGACCAGGCATAGACCGTATCGCCCGCGAACGAGGGGGCCACGTGCCGTCCGCCGTTGATGGCGGCGATGTGGAAGGCGTTGGCCAGGCCGTTGTAGGACAGCCCCCGGGCCAGGGAGATGATATGCCCGCCGTAGATCAGGCGCTTGCCGAACCGCCCGCCTTTCTGCGCGTGCAGGTCGAAATGCACCTTGGCCGTGTTCTGGTAAAGCCGCGTCGCCAGCATGTGTTCCGCTTCTTCCAGGGTCATGCCGTCGACATGGTCGATCTTCTCGCCGACTGCGTAGTCGTCCCAGAAATGGGCGCTGCCGGCGGCGATCTCGTCATAGGCGGCAAGATTCAGGCTTTCCGGTAGGGCCAAATCCTCGGCCGCGACGGCGGCGGGCAGGTCGGGGATCAGGGGGGCGGGCGCCGGTGCGGTCTCGTCGCCCTTGCGGACCATGACCCAGCGCACGTAGGACAGAACTTCCTCACCGCGCTGGTTGGTGCCGGTGGTGCGGACCCAGACGACGCCGGTCTTGCCGTTGGAATTTTCCTTCACGCCGATCACTTCGGACTGGGCGCTCAGCGTGTCGCCGGGATAGACCGGCACCCCGAACCGCCCGTCGGCGTATCCCAGGTTGGCCACGGCGTTGAGCGAGATATCGGGCACCGTCTTGCCGAACACGATGTGGAACACCAGCATGTCGTCGACCGGCATGCCGTCGTATCCCAGCGCCATGGCGACCATGTCCGACGAATGCAGCGCGAAGCGATTGCCGTAGAGCGCGGTGTAGAGCGCGATTTCGCCCTCGGTCACCGTGCGCGGCGTGGCATGGCGGAGGATCTGGCCGGGGACGAAGTCCTCGAAGAAATTGCCCCGGTTGGTCTTGTCGCTCATGCCTGTTCCATTTCGACAATGGCGTCGGCCATGGCGACCATCTGCTTGGCACCCTCGACATGCAGGTTCTCGATCAGCTTGCCGTCGACCAGCACCACGCCCTTGCCTTCTTTTTCGGCTTCGGCATGGGCCTGGATGATCCGTTTGGACCAGGCGATTTCGTCTTCCGACGGGGAGAAGGCTTCGTTGGCCATGGCGATGGTCTTGGGGTGGATCAGGGTCTTGCCGTCCATACCCAATTCCCGGCCCTGGCGGCAGGACGCCATGAAGCCGTCGTCGTCGGCCAGGTCCAGATGCACACCGTCAAGGATTGCAATCTTGGCGGCGCGGGCGGCCAG
>DNMS01000379.1:2460-5495 GCA_003488105.1 Rhodospirillaceae bacterium | reverse complement strand
CTACGAGGTCGCGACCTTCTACCACCACTTCGACGTGGTGAAGCAAGGCGAGGACGCGCCGCCGGCAATGACCGTGCGGGTCTGTGATTCGATCACCTGCGAAATGAAGGGCTCGGGCGCCCTGACGGCGCGGCTCAAGTCGATCCTGGGTCCCGACGTGCGTGTCATCCATGCCCCCTGCGTCGGCGCCTGCGACAAGGCGCCGGTCGCCGTGGTCAAGCAGCGCCAGATATTCCATGCCGACGCGGACAGCGTGAAGGCCGCCGTCGAGGCCGGCCAGGTCACCATGGACCCGCCCGCCTACAAGAACCTTGCGGCCTACCTGGCGGACGGCGGCTACAAGGTTCTAGGCGACTGCCTGAAGGGCGACCGAAGCCGGGACCAAGCCATTGAAACCATTAAGGAGTCCGGCCTGCGTGGGCTGGGTGGCGCCGGGTTCCCGACGGCCACCAAATGGGGCTTCATGAAGAACGCGCCGAAGCCGCGCCTGGTCGCCATCAACGCCGACGAGGGCGAGCCCGGCACCTTCAAGGACCGCTTCTGTTTCGAGACCGACCCCCACCGGGTCATCGAAGGCGCCCTGATCGCCGCCTGGTCGGTCGAGGCGGCGGCCGTCTACATCTACCTGCGCGACGAATATCCCGCCTGCCGCGAAATCCTGCTGACCGAAATCAAGAAGGTCGAGGACGCGGGCCTGAACGGCGATATCGAACTGCATGTGCGGCGCGGCGCCGGAGCCTACATCTGCGGCGAGGAATCGGGCATGCTGGAAAGCATCGAGGGCAAGCGCGGCCTGCCGCGCAACCGCCCGCCGTTCCCGGCCCAGGCGGGCCTGTGGGGCCGCCCCACGCTGATCAACAACGTGGAAACGGTCTACTGGCTGCCCAAGATCATCGAACACGGGCCCCAGTGGTATCAGGACCAGGGACGGCCGCACTTCTTCTCGGTCTCCGGCCGGGTCAAGGAGCCGGGGGTCAAGCTGGCCCCCGCCGGGACCACGGCACGCCAGCTGGTCGAGGATTATTGCGGCGGCATGGCTGATGGCCATACCTTCAAATCCTACCTGCCGGGCGGTGCGTCCGGCGGCATCCTGCCGGAAAGCCTGGCGGATGAACCGTTGGATTTCGGCACCCTGGACAAACACGGCTGCTTCATCGGCTCGTCCGCGGTCGTGATCTTCTCCGAACAGGACGACGTCAAGGAAATCTGCAAGAACCTGATCCGGTTCTTCGAGGATGAAAGCTGCGGCCAATGCACGCCCTGCCGTGTCGGCTGCGAAAAAATGCTGAAACTGATCGACAAGCCCAAATGGGATGCCGATCTGATTGATGAGCTGAGTCAGGCCATGCGCGACGCATCGATCTGCGGCCTGGGCCAGGCAGCGCCCAATCCGGTGCAAGCGGCGCTGCGTTTCTTCCGGGAGGACGTGCAATGAGCGCCAAGGAAATGAGCGAAACGATCAAGTTCACGCTGGACGGCAAGCCGGCCGAGGCGCAGTCGGGCGAAACCATCTGGGACGTCGCCAAGCGGGGCGGCACCACCATTCCCCACCTGTGCCACCGTCCGAAGACGGGCTATCGGCCCGACGCCAACTGCCGCGCCTGCATGGTCGAGATCAAGGGCGAGCGCGTGCTGGCCCCTAGCTGCCGGCGCCAACCGACGGAAGGCATGGAGGTCACGACCGACAACGAGCGCGCGACCAAAGCCCGGCGCATGGTGCTGGAACTGCTGCTGTCCGACCAGCCGGAACGCCGCAAGGCTCATGATCCGGACTCCCTGTTCTGGTACTGGGCCGACAAGGCCGGTGTCGCCGACAGCCGGTTCGAGGCCCGTGCCGCCTGCCCGGCGCCCGACCGATCGCATGCCGCCATGGCCGTCAACCTGGACGCCTGCATCCAGTGCAACCTGTGTGTGCGCGCCTGCCGCGAGGTTCAGGTCAACGACGTCATCGGCATGGCGGGCCGCGGCCACAAATCCAAGATCGTATTCGACATGGACGACCCCATGGGCGACAGCACCTGCGTCGCCTGCGGCGAATGCGTGCAGGCCTGCCCGACCGGGGCGCTGATGCCGGCAACCATGGTTGACGAGAAGCAGGTCCATGCCGGCAAGCCCGACCGCACGGTCGACAGCCTGTGCCCTTATTGCGGCGTCGGCTGCCAGGCCACGTTCCACGTCAAGGACAACAAGATCGTTTATGTCGAAGGCAAGGACGGCTATTCCAACGAAAACCGTTTGTGCGTGAAGGGCCGCTTCGGGTTCGACTACATCGATCACCCGCACCGCCTGACCAAGCCGCTGATCCGCAAGGAAGGCGTTGAAAAAAATGGCGAAATGGAGCTCGATCCGAGCAACCCGCTGACCCATTTCCGGGAAGCGTCCTGGGAAGAGGCATTGAATGCCGCCGCCGCCGGCCTGAAGAAGGTGCTCGACCGCGACGGCCCCTCGGCCATGGCCGGGTTCGGGTCCGCCAAGGGGTCGAACGAAGAAGCTTACATGGTCCAGAAGCTGGTCCGCCAGGGCTTCCGCACCAACAACGTCGATCACTGCACGCGGCTGTGCCACGCATCCTCGGTGGCCGCGTTGATGGAAGGCATGAATTCCGGTGCCGTCACGGCGTCGTTCAACGACGCCAAGGATTCCGACGTCATCATCGTGATCGGCGCGCGCCCGACCCAGAACCACCCCGTCGCCGCGACGTTCCTGAAGAACGCCGCCAAGCAGGGGAAGCGGCTCTACATCATGGATCCGCGCCGCCAAGACCTGTCGCGTCATGCGACCCGCCACCTTCAGTTCAAGGCAGGTCAGGACGTGGCTCTTCTCAACGCCATGATCCATACGATCATCGACGAGGGCCTGACCGACGTTCAATACATCCAGGCCAATACGGAAGGCTTCGAAGCGCTGAAGGAGAACTCCAAGCAGTTCTCGCCCGAAGCCATGGAGGCCGTGTGCGGCATCGAGGCTTCGGTCATCCGCGAGGTTGCCCGCGATTACGCGACCGCCGAACGCTCGTTGATTTTCTGGGGCATGGT
>DNMS01000379.1:0-2323 GCA_003488105.1 Rhodospirillaceae bacterium | reverse complement strand
GCGGCCAGAACAACGTGCAGGGTGCATCCGATGCGGGCCTGATCCCCATGGTCTATCCCGATTACAAATCGGTCGAAGCCGACGATATCCGCCAGACATACGAAGATCTGTGGGGGACCGAACTTCCCCGGCAGCGCGGCCTGACGGTGGTCGAAATCATCCATGCGATCCTGGCCGACGAGATCAAGGCCATGTACGTGATGGGTGAAAACCCGGCCATGTCCGACCCGGATGCCCGGCACGCCCGCGAAGCGCTGGCCAAGCTTGAGCACCTGGTGGTGCAGGACATCTTCTTCACCGAGACCTGCTTCCACGCCGACGTGGTGCTGCCGGCTTCGGCCTTCCCGGAAAAGGCGGGGACGTTCTCCAACACCAACCGCCAGGTTCAGATGGCCCGCCCCGTGGTCGACATGCCCGGCGACGTCAAACAGGACTGGTGGATCATCCAGGAAATCGCCAACCGCCTGGGCCTGAACTGGAATTATTCCGGCCCCATGGATGTGTTCAACGAGATGAAGAAAACCATGCGGTCCCTCGACAACATCACCTGGGAGCGCCTGGAGAACGAGGACAGCATCATCTATCCCTGCAAGTCCGAGGATTCATCCGGCGAGAACATCATCTTCGGCGACGGCTTCCCGACAGCGTCGGGCCGCGCCAAGCTGGTTCCTGCCAACCTGATCCCACCGGACGAACTGCCCGACGACGAGTTCCCGCTGGTCCTGACCACCGGCCGCGTGCTGGAACACTGGCACACGGGCGCCATGACCCGCCGGGCCACGGTGCTGGACCAGTTGGAGCCGGAACCCGTGGTCAGCATCAATCCCTACACCATGGGCGAAAAGGGCCTGGCGCCCGGCGACCGGGTGAAGGTGGAGACCCGCCGCGGCGAGATCGAATTGACCGTGCGCGCCGACCGCGACGTGGCCGACGGCATGATCTTCATTCCGTTCTGCTATCACGAAGCGGCGGCCAACATCCTGACCAACCCGCAGTTGGACCCGGTCGGCAAGATCCCCGAGTTCAAGTTCTGCGCGGCCCGCATCGAAAAGGTGCCGGACGCCCAGGCGGCGGCGGAATAAAGCCAGGAAAATAATTGCGTTGGGAACGGGGGCTCAGGCCCCCGTTTTCATGCCTGCCCGCGCTTGACGATGTCTTCGGCGATGGCATGGACGGAAGGACTGCCCTCCTCGACCCCGGAAATCGCCGCCGTGCGGTCCTTGACCTCGGCCTTCACCTCTTCCATCGTCACACCGGATGACTTGAGCACGACCGCGAGAATCGATTCGATGGCCAGGATATGAGCCGCCAGGTTTTCGGATTCCTCCATACGCGCCTGGGTGGCCTGTCCGAAGCTTTGCAGCTCTTCCGCAATCTTCGTGAGATTGCTTTCCAAATCTTTGATCTGATTGAAGAAACCGGAATCTTCAAGATGCTTTACGAAGGCCTGCGAAGCGATCTGCGCGTCTTCGCCGCTGTTGTCGGACATGATACCCCCTTTAACGGCTTTTCATTTGACCGGATCAGCATAACCCCTGGGCGCACGCCTGTCATGCCCGAGCGCCCCGCGCCGCTTCGCCCGAGCAATCCCTTTCCACAGCGTGGAAGCGTGAGTTGAATCAGCGTGGCAATCCACTAGAATACTGTCATCTGAACCCGCCGAGCAAACAGCCGTCGGCGGTTTATAAGAAGGGGTGGAAACCATGCAATCATTCTGGACCGGTACCATTGCCGCCGTCATCATCGCCGTCGTCGCGGGGTTCGCCTTGAACGCCACGAACATGACCGCGGGTGAGAAGTATTCGACGAGCAGCGTGCGCCTGAAATAGGCCCTTCGACGCCTTACCTAATCGGCAGAACCGGCGGCCACACCCGCCGGTTCTGCCATTCCAATTCAGCAAGAAAAAAGGCGGTCCCTTATGAGGACCGCCTTTTGACGTTGGATGATCAGCGAAGGGCTATTCGGCAGGCTGCGTGCCGCCCACGTTACCCTTGGCCATTTCCTCTTCAACCCAAAGCGAATGGTGCTCCTTCGCCCAATTGAGGTCGACCTGGCCGGAGGCGACGGCGTCGATCGCGCCTTCCATGCCCAGCGAGCCGATGTAGATATGACCGATGATCGCACCGATCATGATCAGCCCCACCAAGGAATGCCACAACACGGAAAGCTGTGTTTCCTGGAGGATGGAAAGGGTCGTCGGCAGACTGGCGCCCAGTTTGTTCAGAATGGCGAACGTGCCGGCCCATGGCTGAATATCGCCCGGGAACATCAGTGCCAGACCCGACAAGGTCAGGGATGCGCCGCCCAGGATAACCAGCCAGA
>DNMS01000266.1:8673-9758 GCA_003488105.1 Rhodospirillaceae bacterium | reverse complement strand
AGGGTGAACGGCCCGGCCCCGGTCTCCAAGGTCAGCGCACCCTCGGCTTCCCAGGCCAGCGGCCGGCAGCCGCGGGCCCGGCGGTCGCGCTCGACCTCCAGGAACCAGCGGGCGACACGCAGGAAGCGCGGCCACCAGAAGGCGCGCACGGCGGGGCGGTCGGCATGGGCCGCGAAAGCGTCTTCACCGAACCGGATCAGTTCCGCCAACGCGTCCGCCGGCAGGTCGCGGGGGTAGGCGGCGATGAACAATTCCAGCGCCCGGTGGATGATCTCGCCCCGGTCGCCGGCCCCCGGGTCGGCGTCGATGGGATCGAGCGGGCGCAGCCGCAGGACATTTCGGGCATAGACGGCATAGGGGTCGCGCACCCATTTCTCGACCTGGGTCACGGACAGGCCTTTGGGCCGCATCGCGACCGGCGGGCGCGGCAGGGGCCGGGCCGGGACGATGGTGCCGCCCGGATCGTCCAGCGCGGCGGCCCAGGATTTCAGATATGTCCGCGCCATCAGCGCGTCTTCCATGGCCGTGCCCGACACCAGGTTGCTCAGCCGCAGCAACCAGCGGGACGGCACGGTGGGCGCGCCCTCGACCCGCTCCGCGCGGGTCATCAGAACTTCCGGTGCCATCGCCGCCTGAACGAAATCATGGGCCGTCTGCCCGATCCGCCGTTCCGGCAGGGGCAGGCCGAAATCGGCCAGCATGGGGCGGCTCATCCAGGGGCTCGGCTTGGCTTCCGGCGGCCAGCTTCCTTCGTTGAGGCCGCCCAGAATCATCAGGTCCGCCTGCTGCAACCGGGCTTCGAGCAGGCCCCAGATGTTGAGGCGCGGATGGGCCCCCCAGGCCGGGCGCACGGCGTGGCCCGCCATCAGGCTGTCGAGCAGGGCCGGGTAGTGGCGGCCGGCGACCGCGCCCAGACCCGGCAGGGCGTCCAGAACCTCGGCCATGAAACGGGCGGCGGCCTCGCCGTCTTCGCCTGACCAAAGGCGTTCGGCGCCGGTTTCGTCGTCGCCGGCCGCCAGGGCCTCGGCGAAGGCCAGATGGGCGAGCGCGATTTCCTTGGGCGCGGCTTCCCGTTCGGCGATCAG
>DNMS01000266.1:7813-8451 GCA_003488105.1 Rhodospirillaceae bacterium | reverse complement strand
GGCGAACGGCCCGACGGCCTTTTCCAGGCGGTCGACCAGATCGGGCAGCGGCCCCGGTTCCTTCAGCCGGGCGACGGCGGCGCGCAGGCCCGCGATGCCCGGCGCGGGGCGGATGCCGCGCAGAATTTTCGCGGTTTCCAGCCGCCGGGCAAGCGCCCGCAAGGCCGCCGGGTTGTCGGAAAGCGCCGCCTTGGGATGCTTGAGGGCAGCAAGCAGGGGCACCGGTGCGAAATCCTCCGCCACCAGGGCCGCGGTCAGGCGGAGGAAAGCCCCGGCGGGGGTTTCCGCCAAGGCCGTGCCGGCGGAATCGTCGACCGCCACGCCCCAGCGCGCCAACTCCGCCTTGACCCGGCGGGCAAGTGCCCGGTCCGGTGTGACCAGGGCGGCGGTCTTGCCGGGGGTTTCCAGGGCTTCGCGGAGTGCCAGGGCGATGACCGATGCCTCCTCGGCCAGGGTGGCGCAATCGATGCGTGTCAGGCCGGTGACGGCATCCGGGTCGCCGTCGCCCCGTCCTGCCTCTGCCGCCCCTGTAACGGCGGCGGGCCGCAGGGTGCGGCTGAACAGATCGACCCGCGCCTTGCGGCCGGGCGCTGCTTCGTCGATTTCCGGGGCCCAATCGGCGACCTCGGCGCGGTCGC
>DNMS01000266.1:3809-7684 GCA_003488105.1 Rhodospirillaceae bacterium | reverse complement strand
GGCGACCTCGGCGCGGTCGCGGTCGAGCCGCGTCAGCAGCCGTTTCAGACCGTACTGCGGGTGATGCTCTTCCAATGCCTCCCAGGCGTCGTCGGCCATCTCGCGGTCCAGACCCGGCAGGATCAGGGCCCCCTGGGGCAGATCGGCGATGACGGCCAGCAGGTCCGCGGTCGCCGGGATCGAACCTGTGGAGCCGGCGGCGATCACCGGCGTGGTCGGCGGCTGCCGGCGCCAGGCTTCGGCGTGCTGGTGCAGGACCCGGTTGCGCCGCTCGGCGCCGTCCAGGCATCCGGCCTCGGCCAGATAGGCGGGCCAGGCTTCGGCGACGATATCGAGAAAGGTGACCGTCTTCTGCCAATGTTCGGCGAGCTCGTGGTCCGGGCGGATCAGATTCCTGAGGTTCTTGAAGTCGAGCCGCTCCGTCGCGACCTGATCCATCAGGCGGGCCAGTTCCTGGGCCAGGCGCAGCGCCTGGTCCGGCGTTTCGGCGCGCTCGGGAACCGCGCGGATGAGCGATGCCAACAGG
This sequence comes from Rhodospirillaceae bacterium, assembly GCA_003488105.1. The sequence goes on along the minus strand of DNMS01000266.1, from coordinate 7,158 downwards.
GTCTGGCGGCGCATGCCGGGCAGGGCCGGGGGAATGTCGAGGCCGCCCGGTGCGTCGTCCTCGCCGCCCAGCGCCAGGTCGTCGGTGTCGAGGTCACCGAGGGGGGTGAGCCGCGGCAGCAGCACGGTCCGGCCGCCGGCGGCGCGCAGGAACGCCTCGGTCAAGGCGCGGATGGCGCGCCGCGTCGGCAGTAGAACCTGATAATCGGAAAGCCGTTCCGGATCGCCCGCCGTTTCGGCCAGAAGACTTCGCGCCAAAACGTCGACGAAGGGTCGATCCGGGCGGATCGTGAAGATCTTGGAAGTGCCGCTGCCCCCCGGGGGGGTCATCGATAGGTCCGCCCGGCGAAGCGTTCGGACATGTAGTCCTCGGCCTCGGCCAGGCCGTCGGGGGTGCCGACGTGGAACCATTCGCCGTCGTGCATGACGCCGTAAAGCCGCCCGGCCTCAATGGCCTTGTCGTAAACGACATTGAGGGAGAACGCGTCGTCCGGCGTGTCCTCGAACAGGCGCGGATGCAGGATCTGCACACCCGTGAACAGCCAGGGGGCGACCTCCATCTCGGGGCGGCGGGTCAGCTGGCCGTCCGGATCGGCGCAGAAATCGCCGCTCCCTTCGTAGCCGAAGGCTTCGACCGTGGAATGCAGCAGCAGCAGCCCGTCCATCTTGTCGTCATCCCAGCAGGACACCAGGCGCGGCAGGATGGCATGCGGGCCGTTGAGCAACAGGGCGTCCGAATTGGCGACATAGAAGGGCTCATCGCCGAACAGGTGGAGCGCGTTCTTGACCCCGCCGCCCGTCTCCAGGCGCTCGGCCTCGTGGACGACCGTGATGCGCGGCGCGGCGCGCCCGGCGAGATGGCTTTCCAATTGTTCGGCCAGATGGAACACGTTGACCACGGCGTCCGTCACGCCGGCTTCTTCCAGGCGGTCGAGCATGTGGTCGATCAGCGCCCGCCCGTCGACGGCGATCAGCGGTTTTGGTTTGTCGTCGGTCAGCGGACGCATGCGCGTACCCAGCCCCGCGGCCAGGACCATGGCCTTGGTCGGCCCCGGCGCCGACGTCATGGCGTCCGGGGGGGTGCTCACGCCGCGGCCTCGGGCTGGGAGGGTGCCGGGACGGTACGGGTTTCCTCTGGGATGGCAGTGTCGATCCAGGCCTTGACCTCGGCCAGGGCCGGATGGGCGAGGGAGCGTTCCAGCATGCGCCAGACATGGGGAATGTGGGACAGGTACTGCGACTTGCCGTCGCGGTGGCTGAGCCGCGTGAAGATGCCGATGACCTTGGCGTGGCGCTGGGCACCCAGGATCGCGTAACTGGCCCCCAGGGCGTCATGGTCCATGTCAGGGAAGGCGGCCAGGTAGCGTGCCAGCATATGCGCGGTCAGCACGGGATCGACCTCGCGCCGGGCATCCTCCAGCAACGACATCAGGTCATAGACCGGCGAGCCCGCGACCGCGTCCTGAAAGTCCAGCAGCCCGCAGCACTGAATCCCGCTGCGGTCCTTCAGCCAGATCAGGTTATCGACGTGGAAGTCGCGCAGCACCAAAGTCCGGGGCTGGGCCAGAACCTGGCGAAAGGCGGGACGCCAGGCTTCCTGATAGGCCTCGCGGGCATCGTCGTCGATCTCGGCACCGGTGACCGCCGGCAGGTACCAGTCGGTCAGCAGGCTGGCTTCCTCCATCAGCTTGCGTTCGTCATAGGGCGGCAAGGCCCGGGGGATGGCGGCCTCGGGCGCGCGGTCGTGGATATGGATCAGCACGTCGACGGCGCAGGCATAAAGCGCTTCGGCATCGGCGCCGTCGGCCAGCATGCGGGTATAGGTATCGTCGCCCAGGTCTTCCAGCAGCAGCAGGCCGGCGGCCGCGTCCTCGGCATAGACCTCGGGCGCGCTCAGGCCCAGCTTCAGTAGGTGACGGGCCACGGAAACGAAGGGGCGTACGTCTTCCTTGGGCGGCGGCGCGTCCATCAGCACGGCGCGGCGGCCGCCGTCGGTAAGGCGGTAATAGCCCCGGAACGAGGCGTCGGCGGCAAGCACGCTGCGCGCGGCATTGCCCCAGCCGTGTTGGTTCAGGAAACCGGCAATCAGGTCGTCACGTTCAGTCATGGAGCTCCGCTCGTTTCAATCGTTCAGTCCAGTCGCCGCCGCCGGATAGGCTGACCCGTCTTTGGGTTTCGTTGCCGCCCGGCGACAGCCGCAGGTCGAGCCGCCCGCCCGGCAGGTACGGCCCCAGGCGTTCCGGCCATTCGATCAGGGAGATGCCGTCGGCGAAGGCATCCTCGATATCCAGCTCGAAGGCTTCCTCGGGGTCGTTCAGGCGGTAAAGGTCGAAGTGGTACAGGGTGGCGTCCGGCCCGTCATAGGGCTGGACCAGGGTGAAGGTCGGGCTCGGCACTTCTTCGTCCGGGCCCAGAAGGGCGCGAATGAAGCCGCGGGCGATCACGGTCTTGCCCATGCCCAGCCCGCCCCACAGGGCGATCACGTCGCCGGGCCGGCAGACCGCGGCCAGGCGCGCGCCAAGAGACAGGGCCGCATCCTCCCCTTCCAGGGTCAGGACGAAACCGGCCGGTTCCTCGCTTGCATGCGCCATCGCAACCATCGCCGCCCTTTTAACGAAAATACCCTTGCGGGGACAAGGCTTGACCTGACCCGCCGGGCCCGCCATGTAAGGAATCCCGGATAACAGCCCCGAAAAGACCGAAGGAGCAGGCGCAGGTGTCCCAGACGCCGGAACGGACGGATGTGGTGATCATCGGCGCGGGCCCCGTGGGCCTGTTCGCGGTGTTCGAATGCGGCATGCTGGGCCTGAAGTGTCACGTGGTCGACGCCCTGGAAATGCCAGGCGGGCAGTTGAGCGCACTCTACCCGGAAAAACCCATTTACGATATCCCGGGATATCCCCGGATCGGCGCCCAGGATCTGGTCGACCGATTAACCGAACAGGCCGCCCCCTTCGACCCCGTCTACCATCTGGGCAGTCCGGTCACCGGCCTGACGCAGGATGGCGGGATCTGGCGGGTCGAAACCGCCCGGGGGACGGCGATCGCCGCCCCCACGGTCATCGTCTGCGCCGGGGTCGGCGCCTTCGGGCCGAACCGCCCACCCCTGGATGGGATCGAGGCCTATGAAGATCAGGGCCCCGGCCTGGGTGTGAAATACATGGTCGGGCGGATCGAGGATTTCCGCGGCCGCCGCGTGGTCATTGCCGGCGGCGGCGACAGCGCCGTCGACTGGGCGCTCAGCCTGGCGGATGTCGCCGAAAGCCTGGCCGTGGTCCATCGCCGTGCGAAATTCCGCGCCGCCCCCGACAACGTGCGCCGATTGGAAGATCTGGCGGCGGCGGGCAAGG
>DNMS01000266.1:0-3638 GCA_003488105.1 Rhodospirillaceae bacterium | reverse complement strand
GGCAAGGTCGATCTGGTCATTCCCTTTCAGCTGGGTGGTCTTGAAGGGGGTGACGGGCGGCTCGACGCCGTCATCGCCCGCGATCTTGACGGCAACGCGCGGCGGCTTCCCGCCGATGTGCTGCTGCCGTTCTTCGGCATGCTGCAGCAACTGGGGCCGATCGCCGACTGGCAACTGGACCTGCGCGACAACCATATCGCCGTCGACCCGGCGACCATGGTGACGGACCGCCCGGGCCTGTTCGCGGCCGGCGATATCGTCACCTATCCGGGAAAATTGAAATTGATTCTGACCGGTTTCGCCGAAGCCGCCGCCGCCGCCCACGGCGCCCACGCGGTGGCACGGCCGGGCGAGATTTTGCATTTCGAATATTCCACGACCAAGGGCGTGCCCGGTTCGGGGAAGGATTAGGCCACGGCGGCCGAACCCAGGGGGAAAGACGGTTGCGCTTGGGGAGATTCCTGAAAGGCAGCCTTGGGGCTGTGATCTTGCTGGCGACGGCGATTTTGAGCGGCACCGCCGCGTCGGAAGGCCCGCCACCCGCCGCCGTTCCTTGCCTGCGGTGTCACGGGCCCGCGCATCTTGCCGAGAAACCCCGCGTGCCGTCGATCCTGGGCCAGGACGCCAAATACCTGATCCATCAGATCGCCGCGTTCCAGCGGGAATTCGTGCCGCGGGGCAGCGGCTTCACCCGCCTGGAGCGCAAGCACCCGGTGATGAACGCCCAGGCGCCAAAGGTTGATCACAAGGATGTCGGTATTGTCGCCGGCTATTTTTCACGCCAAGCTTGCGTCAACGCCCGCGACCTGGACGGCGGCCCGTCATCTCCCCCGCCCAAACCCTTGCTGGCGACCCGGTGTTTTCTGTGTCACGGCGCGGCGGGGCACAGCCGCCATATGTTCATTCCGACCCTGGCCGGGCAGCGGCAGGGTTATCTGCGCAGACAGTTGTTGTCGTTCCGCGATACCCATTGGATCGATCTGACCCGGCCGGGCCAGTCGCGCGTGCACAGCATGATGACCCGCCAGGGTGCTTATCTGACCGACGCGCAGATCGACGATCTGGCCGCCTATTTCGCGGGTCAGCCGTGCCGGTAATTCGGGAATGCCCGAGGGGCGTCAGTTCATGGGATGGCGGTAGATCAGGCGGCCGTCGTCGTCGACCGTGAAATAGTCCGGCAGATCCGGATGGTCGATCAGTTCGTCAGACTCTTCCAATTCCAGGTTCTGCTCCGACACGTAGGCCACATAGGGTGACTTGTCGTGGTTTTCCGCCAGCAGGTGATAGAACGGCTGGTCCTTGCGCGGACGCACGTCGGCGGGAATGCTGTCGTACCATTCCTCTGAATTGTTGAATTCGGGATCGATATCGAACACCACGCCGCGGAATCCATAGACGCGGTGGCGGACGAATTCGCCGAGCGGGAATTTCGCGAATGATCTACTCATGACCTTGTGGTCCTTTTATTGCCTTCTTCCGAGGGCGGCTGTTCGCAGGCGCACCCTCAATATAGTGCGTCGGTGTACGGAGTCAAAGTCAGCCGAAAGTCAGGGGTCAAGGGTCAGCCGACAGGGGCCCCGTTCGCCCGCGTTTCCGCATAGGCGATCAGCACGCCGCCGTCGGGCAGGGGCGTGTTGACGAATTCCAGCACACGGCCGTCGGCGCATTCGATGGTGTCGCGGGTGACCTCGCGCCGGGTCATGGCGGACAGAATGTGCGCTTTCTTGGTGTCCCAGTCGCCGCCGGTGGCGGCCAAGGGGCGGGTCGCCTCGACGAAGTCGCTGACATGGGTGCCGGCGCTCAACCCGTCGCCGCCGACATCCCACAGCCGGGCAAAGGCCGGGTTCCAGAACTTGAGCCGCCCGTCCGATCCGAACACGGCGATGGCCTCGCCGAGGTTTTCCAGGCTGGCGCGGTAGACGGCGTCGCGCGCGTTGTTGGCGCTTTCCAGGTCCAACTGGTCGGTCACGTCGTCATAGCCGAAGGAAAGTCCGCCCGACGGCATGGGGTAGGCGACGGCGCGCAGTGTCCGCCCGTCGGGCAGATGCATGAGATCGCCCATGGGGTCGCCGGCCTCGTCGAACAGGGCAAGTTGCTCCATCTTGTAGGCGCGGAAATCGGGAACCTCGGGCAGGCGGCGTTCGGCGCGCAGATGTTCGAGGATTTCCGGGAAATCGCGGCCCTCGTCCAGCCATGCGGCATCAAGCCGCCACATGTCGCGGTAGGCCTCGTTGAAGAACACCAGCTTGGTATTGCGGTCGAAGATGGCGATGCCGGTGCCGAGGCCCTTGAGCACGGCCTGGGCCATCTGCGCCCAGGGCGGCAGGGCGGCGGGTTCGGCGGCCGCGGGGGGGGCCGGGTTTTCGCCCGAGCCATGGGGGAAGGCATATCCGATCAGGCCGCTGACGGCGCTGTCCGGCGCGTCCTCTCCGTCGCCGCCGCCGTCGGTGGCGAGCGGACATTCGGTGACGTCGAAGGATTTGGTTTCGCCGGCGTTTTCCAGGTCCTGGACGCGGGTCACCGCGCGGGCCTCGTCGCGGGCCGTTTCCGCCTGGCCGTCGTCGGGGCCGGCGACGCGCTGGTTGAGGGCGGCCTGATTGGTGAACACGACGCGCAAGTCGCCGTCGCGCAGCCAGATCGGGAACGGCAGGGCATCCAGCAGGCCGCGCAGGTGCAGGTCGCGGGCTTCCGGCAAGTCACCCTCGCCGGTCAGATCGATCAGCAGTTTGGCGGCGGCGGAAATGTCGCGCATCCACACCATATCGGCCAGCGCCTTGCCGTCCTTGGCGCTGGCGCGGGCCCCCACGGCCTGGACCATGCGCCGGCCGCCGGAATCGGCGGTGGTCAGCACGATTTCGAACCGCCGGCCTTCCTCGTGCAGGAAAGTGACGGAGGCCTTCAGCCGTTTCGCCGAATCGCCGTCGAAGCAGGCGATGACGTCTTCGAACTTGGCGTTGGTGCCGTCGGCCAGCGACAACAGCGACGCCAGCTTGCGCGAGCAAGTGATGCCGCCCGATCCGCGGTCCCACAGAAACAGGCCGTCGGGCGATCCGGCCAGGATTTCCCGGGCCTTGACGGCCACGGCTTCGATCCGCCGACGCTCGTGTTCGGCCTCGCCCGCGCGGCGCCGGAACATCCAGGCGACGATCAATAGCAGGCCCGCGCCGAGCAGCAGGCCGGCGCTGAATGCACTGATGGGGGTGATATTGCTTAGCACGCAGGGATGTTAATCATTGAACTGCCTGATAACAAAGCAAAAGGCGGCGCTTGCGCGCCGCCTCTTAACCTTTTTCGGCCGTACGGCCGGATTAGTAACGATAGGCGTCCGTCTTGAACGGGCCTTTGACCTCGACGCCGATGTAGTCGGCCTGGTCCTTGCGCAGGGTCGACAACTGCGCCCCCAGCTTTTCCAGGTGCAGCATGGCGACTTTTTCGTCCAGATGCTTGGGCAGCACGTAGACCTCGTTCTTGTACTTGTCGCCGCGGGTCCACAGCTCGATCTGCGCCAGCACCTGGTTGGTGAAGCTGGCGGACATGACAAAGCTGGGGTGGCCGGTGGCGTTGCCGAGGTTCAGCAGGCGGCCTTCGCTGAGCAGGATGATCCGGTTGCCCGAGGGCATCTCGATCATGTCCACCTG
>DNMS01000338.1 GCA_003488105.1 Rhodospirillaceae bacterium | reverse complement strand
CCGCCAGGATGCCGCCGTTCAGGGGCGCATTGGCCAGAAAGGCATCGCGCAGCGGTTGGAACAGGGGGGCGCAGACGGCGACGCCCGTGCCCCCGAAAGGACCTCGTAAGGGCTTCCCTACATGACCCGCCCCAATCGATACCTGCTCAGGATGATCCTGTTCCTCGGCGCCGTCGTCGCCGTCTGCGCCCCCCTGTTCCAACCGCTGCGCGATGCCTTTCTGGCCAATGCGCCCCTGAACGGCGGCATCCTGGCGGTGCTGGCATTGGGCATCGCCTATAACTTCCTGCAGGTCGCGCGCCTGAAGCCCGAGGTCGAATGGGTAGAAAGCTACCGCCGTGACGGCGCGCAGTTGTCGCAGCCCAGCCCGCCCCGCCTGCTCGGCCCCATGGCAAGCATGCTGGGCCAACGCTCCGGCCGTCTGACCCTGTCGACCACGTCGCTGCGCACTCTGCTCGACGGCTTGGTGTCTCGCCTGGACGAATCACGCGATATTTCCCGCTACATCATCGGCCTTCTGATCTTCCTCGGCCTGCTCGGCACCTTTTGGGGGCTTCTGGAAACGGTTGCCTCGGTCAAGGACGTGATCGTCGGCCTGACTGTCGACGGCGGCGACATCAACGCGACATTCAACAAGCTGAAACAGGGCCTGGAAACGCCCCTGTCCGGCATGGGCACGGCCTTTTCGTCGTCCTTGTTCGGGCTGTCGGGCTCGCTCATTCTTGGCTTCCTCGACCTGCAAGCCGGCCAAGCACAGAACCGTTTCTATAACGACCTGGAAGAATGGCTGTCGAGCCTGACCCGCCTGTCGTCGGGGGCCCTTTCCGGCGACGGCGACCAGTCCATGCCGGCTTATGTGCAGGCGCTGTTGGAACAGTCGGCGGAAAACCTGGAGAACCTGCAGCGCACCCTGTCACGCGGCGAAGAAAGCCGCGCCGAGGCCAACCAAGGCATCCTGGCCCTGACCGACAAACTGGACACCCTGACCGATCACCTTCGCACGCAGCAGCAGCTGATGAAGGACATGGCCCAGAGCATGAATCGGAGCGACGGCGGGGGCATGGATGCGGAAACCAAGACCAGCATTCGCAACCTGGACCGTTCCGTGGCCCGTCTGGCCGACGACGTCAGCCACGGCCGCGACGAGATCATCAAGGAAGTGCGGTCCGAGATCAAACTGCTGGCCCGCACCATGGCCAACATCGCCGACGGCGAATATGACCGCTGACGCCGTGACGCCGGTTCTCTGTCCCCGTCACGTCCCCGCGGCCCCCCGGCAAGGGACAAGGTAACCATGGCCAGCCTCGCCAGGCGCCAAGAACGATCGACCAACATCTGGCCCGGCTTCGTCGACGCCCTGGCGACGCTGCTGATGGTCATCATCTTCCTGTTGCTGATCTTCATCATGGCCCAGGTGTTTTTGGGACAGGCGTTGACGGGGCGCGATCAGGCGTTGCGCAAGCTGGAGGGTGAGATCAGCGAACTGGCGAGCCTATTGGCCCTGGAACGCAAGACCACGGACAGCCTGCGCGCTGACGTCAGCCGCCTGTCGACGGAGCTCGAAGCCTCGGTCGGCGAGCGTGAGCGGCTGAGCACCAGCGTCGCCGAATTGCGCATGCGCGCCGAATCCGCCGAACAGCAGCTTGTCGACGCCATGGTTTCCATGGAAACCAGCCGCCAGACCATCGGCCGCCTGGAAACCTCGTTGGCGGATACCAAGAAGACGCTCGCGGTCCGCGAGGAGGAACTGGCCGACCGCGTGCAGCGCCTGAACAATCTGGCACGCGAGATCGAGGCCCTGACGGCGCTGCGCGACGAGTTGACCGCCAAGGTCATGGAGCTTGGTAAACAGGCCAACGAAAAGGGCGAGGCGCTGATCAACGAGCGCCAGATTTCCGAGAGCGCCCGCGCCCAGGTCGCCCTGATGAACCGCCAATTGGCGGCGCTGCGCGAACAGTTGGCGACGCTTGAGGCAACGCTCCGTGCAGCCGAGGAAAAGGCCCAATCGCAAGGCGTGCAGATCGAAAGCCTGGGTAAGCGGCTCAACGCCGCGCTGGCGTCCAAGGTTCAGGAACTCAGCCGCTACCGCTCGGAATTCTTCGGCCGTCTGCGCGAGGTTCTCGGCAATCGGCCCGGCATCCGCATCGTCGGCGACCGTTTCGTGTTCCAGTCGGAGGTGCTGTTCGACGTCGCCTCCGCCGAACTGGGCCCGGCGGGCAAGGAACAGATGGCAGCCCTGGCCCAGACCCTCAAGGAACTGATCGTGAAAATCCCCGAGGACATCGACTGGGTGCTCCGCGTCGACGGACATACGGATAAAACGCCCATTTCCACGGCCCGCTTCCCCTCCAACTGGGAATTGTCGGCGGCGCGCGCCATCTCCGTGGTCAAATACCTGATCGACCAGGGACTTCCTCCCGTGCGTCTGGTCGCCGCCGGGTTCGCAGCCAACCGGCCCATTGACCCCGGTGTCGATGAAATCGCGCTTCGGCGAAACCGCCGGATCGAACTCAAACTAACCCAGCGCTGATCGGCCAACCAGAATGCTCGCTATTTTCCTGATCGTCGTCGTCGATCTTATCGGTTTCGGTATCATCATTCCGCTGCTGCCGTTCTACGGTGAACATTTCCAGGCCGACCCGCAGACCGTCGGCCTGTTGATGGCGACCTATTCCCTGGCCCAGTTCATTTCCGCGCCCCTGTGGGGACGGCTCAGCGATCATGCCGGACGGCGGCCGGTCCTGCTGCTGAGCCTCGCCGGGGCGGCGGCGGCCTATGTCTGGCTGGCCTTCGCCGATGCGCTGTGGATGCTGTTCATGGCGCGCACCCTGGGCGGCCTGATGGCCGGCAACATATCCGCGGCCTTCGCCTATATGGCCGACATCACGACCAAGGAGAACCGCGCCAAGGGTATGGGAATGATCGGTGCCGCCTTTGGCATCGGTTTCATCCTGGGCCCCGCCATCGGCGGCATCCTGGCCGGGCCGGACCCTCTGACCGCCGATTACCGCAGCCCGGCCCTGGCCGCCGCCGGTCTGTCCCTACTCGCCCTTCTGCTCGGACTGGTGAAACTGCCGGAATCTCTGTCGGCCGAGGTCCGCGCCCGCGCGGCGGCGATGCCGCGCCGACGGCGCCTGGCGCAGTTCGCGGATGCCTTAAGACTGCCCGGGGTGGGGCTGCTGATGCTGCTAGGGTTCCTCGCGACCTTCGTGTTCGCGGGCCTGGAGACCACTTTCGCCATGTGGTCGCGGCGCGCCTTCGACTGGGGCCCGGAACAGAACGGTTGGCTGTTCGCCTATGTCGGCCTGCTGTCGGCGGCGGTCCAGGGCGGCTTGATGGGGCGTCTCGCCAAACGCTTCGGCGAACGGGCGTTGCTGATCCAAGGGGCGGCCGCCCTCGCCCTCGGCATCGGCGCCATCCCCTTCTGTACCCAGGTCTGGCATCTGCTGGTCGCCATGGCCGTCGCGGCCTACGGCTTTAGCGTCATCAATCCAGCCTATAACAGTTTGATTTCCCAACAGGTTCCCGACACGGACCAGGGCGGCGTGATGGGCGTGACACGGTCGGCGACAACCCTGGCCCGCGTCCTGGGCCCGGCCTGGGCAGGAATTCTGTTCGCCCAGATCGGGCGGGATTGGCCCTATTATTCGGGCGCCCTGGTGATGGCGGCGGTGTTGCTCCTGGCCCTCGCCGTTCCGGCGGGACTGCGCCCCGCCCCATCATCACAGACGAACAGCGACCCCCGTTGACGCCTTGAGTTCCGCCACCAGCTTCTCGTCCAGGAAGTCGCCCGACCGCGTACAGCGCCACTGTTCCTTGTCCCCGTCAAAATCGTAATGGGTGGCACCGCTGACCGGCGACGACATCCAGATCTGGCGGTTGGGCGCGTGCTTGTTGATCACGTACTGGCCACCCGTGTCCAATTCGATGGTCAGGATGCCGCCTTCCAGATCCACGTCGGCCTGATCACCGAGCACTGCCTCGATTGCATCCATGAACGATTCCAAGGTCTTGTCGGCGATATGCGTGAATGACGTGTCGTCCAGGGACATGCGGAGAAACTCCTTGAGTTTGGGTCGAAAAGGCCAGTGGACCAGCCAGGATTCATGAAACCTTGCGCATAGCAGGTCAGGTCTGTATATAGAGCGCCACTTTTGCCGGAGCCAAGCCAAATGAAAAAAGATATCCACCCGGACTACCACGAAATCACCGTTCAGATGACGGATGGTAGCTCGTTCACGACGCGCAGCACCTGGGGCAACCCCGGCGATGTGCTGAAGCTGGAAGTCGACCCGAAGAGCCATCCGGCTTGGACAGGCGGCGGACACCGCTTGGTTGATGCCGGCGGACGCCTTGCGCGCTTCAACAAGCGGTTCGGGAATAGCGGCCTGAAGATGTAGGGATACCGTCCCTTCGGGGGCTGTCTCCGGCGATGTCCGGAACCTGGATCGACATGCACAAGGGCGCACCCAAAGGGCGCGCCCTTTTCCATGCACAATCCCTAGAATAAGGTGGTTAAAATCAACCCCTCCCATAGCTTGGACAGCTATGCTAACTTTTATTCAATCGGGTAGGGAATTGTTTACCGCCCCGCATCAAAATTGCTCTTCTGGGACGTGCCGAAATATCCGGTAGCCCCGTTCGACCGGGGAAGGCGACTTGTGGCTACGACGGCAATTCGGTCTGATTAATGGGGAGCGGCTGGGTAACGGCCATGGCAAGACACATTCATTTTGAGGTCCACGTGCAGCAGGCCGGCCGTTGGTCGATCCATGCCCAGTTCGGCGCCGCGCAGCGTGAAAAGGCCATCGAAGAAGCCAAAAAAGTCGAGAAAACGCCCGGTTTCGACGCCGTCAAGGTGGTCAAGGAAACCTATGACAGCGAACTCGGCAACCATCAGGACACGACCATCTACCGCGGCCCCAAGGGCGCCGAGGAACATAAGGGCTTTCGCGACATCGGCGGCAGCCGCGGCAGTGGTAGTGACAGCGGTGGCGGTGGCGGCGACTGGTCCATGTCCCGCGGTGACGACGACGATGATGATTATTACGACGATGACGACGACGCGCCGAAAAAGCGCCGCGCCGCAAGCAACGCCAACAGCATCACCGCAACGGCGACGACAGTCGTCGTCAAGATGCTCATGCTGGCCCTGGTCAGTCTGCTGGTGTCAGGCGGGTTCGCAGTTGCCTTTTCCTGGTATTTCAGCGGCAAGATGCTGTTCGGCTACAAGATTTCCGGCACGATCGAGGCCAACGCCATCTTCCTGGTCTTTGTCGCAAGCTTCCTTCTGACCGCCTCGACCCTGGCGATCACCTATCTCCGGAACATTCGGCTCAAGGGGCGGCAAGCGTCCAGCAGCATGACCACGCAACGGGCAGTCGGTGGCACCAGTGTGACGTCGATCCTTGATCGGGCGGCATCGGCACTGGGGCAACCGCCGGCGAACACCATCGAAATCGATACGGAAAAGCCCGAAGGCACGGTCGGTGATTGGCGCGAACAGGCCAAGGCCGAAGAGGTCGCCCGCGGCGAGAACGACGACGATGCCAATCAACGCCTGCGCGCGGAACTGGACAACGACGAAACCAAGCGCGGTGTGACCCTGGAGGCCGACAAGTATGGCGGTGGCCAGGAAGCGCAACCCATGCTCGACGCCGCCGGCGAAAAGCAGAAGACCTATATGATGAAGTTCCTGGGCCAGCTTCTCGACGTCACCGGGCAGGACAAGAAGAAGCTCGACAACTTCACCAAGTTCGGGATCAACCTGTTCCTTGCCGGCGCCTGTGAATCCTTGTCGTCAAAGCGCGACCTGGATCCCGCGACGCGGTCCCGCATTCTGGCCGACAGCGTCCAGGTCATGGGCTTCAAGAAATCCCATGCCTCGTCCTTCTCCGACCGCTACGAGGAATACCTGCTACAGGATTCCCGCTACATGAGCATGTTCCAGGCTGGCCGCAACGCCATGGCCAACCACCTGACGGACAATGCCTCCGGGCCATCTCATCTAAAAACGGCGCTGGAAGACTGGAACAAGCCGAAGCCGAAGGAAGCCC
>DNMS01000343.1:7549-7811 GCA_003488105.1 Rhodospirillaceae bacterium | reverse complement strand
CAGGTTCCTGTTTACTTGCGCGGACGGGATCGTGTAAGTCACTCCCGGCCACAAACGTTATATCATAACATTTTTGGACGAGAGGCGGAACATAGTCCAATGAGCATCCCTGTCAATGTCGGCCACGCCCGTCTGCGGGCTGTATTTGTACGGCTGGTCCTGCTGATTGCAGTACTGTGTGTGCCGCGCCTGGCCGGGGCCGACCTGCGGGTTACGGCCTCCATCGCGCCGCTGCACTCTTTGGCTGCCCAGGTGATGGCGG
>DNMS01000343.1:4994-7294 GCA_003488105.1 Rhodospirillaceae bacterium | reverse complement strand
ACAGGTGATGGCGGGTGCCGGCGCGCCGCGGCTGTTGATTCCGGCCGGCACGTCGCCGCACGGGTTCGCGTTGTCCCCATCGCAGGCCGGTATGCTGGCCAAGGCCGAGGTTGTATTTTGGGTCGGCGGCGGACTGGAATCCGCCCTGGCCAAGCCAATCGCCACCCTGGCCAAGGCGGCCCGGGTGATCGCCCTGTCGCGCACACCGGGCCTTGTCCGCCTGCCCGTCCGCCATCTTGGGGACGACGGCCACGGTCACGATCATGGCCATGACCATGGTCAGGAGGCGAATGCGGACGACCCTCATTATTGGCTCGATCCGGAGAACGCCAAGGCGATGCTTGCCGCGATTGCCGATACCCTGGCCGCCATCGATCCGGCGCGGAAGGATCTCTATGCCCGTAACGCCGCCGCCGCGCGGGCCGGGGTCGATGCCCTGACCGCCGATTTCATGGGGCGTTTGGCACCGCTCAAGGACCGGCCCTTTGTCGTCTTTCACGACGCCTATCAATATCTGGAGCACCGCTTCGGGCTGGCGGCCCGGGGGATCCTGGCCATCGATCCGGATCGCCCGGCGGGGGCCCGCCACATCGCCGAACTGCGGGCGCGCATGGTTAAATTGAACGTCGCCTGCCTGTTCACGGAGCCGCAGTTTCCCTCGCGTCTCGCCACGGCGTTGATCGAGGGGACTCAGGCGCGGATTGGTGTTCTCGATCCCCTGGGCACGGGTTTTCCGCCCGGCCCGGACCTGTACGGGAACATGATGACGGCCAATTTGCGGGCCTTCGAGGATTGCTTGGGCGCCCGACCCTAAGCCCACAGCCCATTTTCGGACCGGAATTCGGTTTGGCGCCGCGGCTGCCTGCTCTATGCTTTTCCCCGGCGCCGCCGGCCCATTCGAAATATCGACAAGGCCGGCACTGTGAACCGACCACCATACGGCGGCGTCCTTGAGGGCAGCATGTAAGGGTGAGCTGCCATGCCGTCAGGTTATTTGACGCGTGCCGAAGGTCTGTTCCGGATACTTCCCGCCGTTTTGCTGATCGCGAGCGGGCTGTTCTTCCTTGCGCCCGCCGCCGTTGCGGAAGAATTCGCGACGGTGCGCATGCGACCGCAGGCCATGCCCTTCGTGACGCCCGACAGCAAAGTCGTGAAGCGGATCGTCAATTTCTTCATGACCGTGACCAAGAAGGCCGTGCGCGAGGTCTGTGCCAATCAGGCCGAGATCAAGAGCATCTTCCTGGTCAATACCTACAATCGCCAACTCGCCGACGCGAAATGGCAGTACGACATGAAGAATCTGGCGAGCGATCTGTACCGCGCCTTGGAGCCCTTGTTCGGCCGTGAGAAATTGGTCGCCGTGCATCTGTCACTCGGTCGCACGGAAAGCAGCCGTCCGACCAACCAAATTCAAAAACGTCTGGAACAATTGGAAGACTGCACCACCGTGCGGTCCCTGCCGGGCGACGCGGTCACCGCGCGCTACAGCGATGCCATGGCGGCACCCGTGCGTTCGCTGGCCACCGACGCGTCGAAGGCGTCGGCCCCTGAGGCGGCGAAAACATCGGCGGTGTCTGCCGAGGATGCCGACAAGCCGTTCGAGACGCACCCTCAGATGCGCGCGGCTCCCAAGCCGGAAATCGATCTGACCAAAACCGAAATCAAGGCGCCGCTGCCACAAGGCAAGCCCGGCGCCTGCAACTTCGAGATATCCGATCTGTGGCAGCCGGCCTGGGTTGCCCTCGACAAGGAAAAGTTCCGCATTGCCCGCGCCTTCACGGTCGACGCAGACGCCAACGGTAAGGTCGATGACGTGTCCTTCGTGCTCAAGCGTGAAGACGACAGCGAGCTGACGACCACCTACCTAAGTCTGCACAGCACCAGGGGCAACGCCGAGATCCGTCACCTGACCCTGGCCGATCCGTTGATGATCTTCCGGCTATGCCCCGGCAGTCACGATTTTCCCATGCCCGGTGCGGTCATGAAGGAGGCGGCGAAGATCGAACGCCCCGATCTTGCGGCCGAGGTGATGGCCCGGATCAAGGGCGAGGTTCCGCCGCCCGTCGCGGAACCGGATGCCGTCGATTTTTGGCGCTGGGTCGCGGCCATCGTCGCCATAACGGCGGTGCTTCTGGCGGTCGCCGTGCTGCTTGTCTTCTATCTGATGATGCGCAACGACCGACGGCGCAAGCGTGACCGCCGCGGCAAGAACCGGCGCAAGCGCGACCGCCGCCGCCGGGAAGACGGCCCCAAGGGCGACGAACGGCGGAAGGGCGGGGACCGACGCGAAGATGAAGACG
>DNMS01000343.1:1173-4631 GCA_003488105.1 Rhodospirillaceae bacterium | reverse complement strand
CCAGGAACAGGGCCGCGTTGGCCACGTCCCAGGCCGTGCCCATGCGGCCGTAAAGCGGCACCTGGGCGTCGCGCTCGTCCCGCACGACCTTGCGATCGACGCCGCGTTCCTGGGCCCGGCGCTCAATTGCCATGGGCGTGTCGATCAGGCCCGGGATAATGACGTTGGCGCGGATGCCGTGGGGCGCGTTTTCCATGGCCAGCATATGGGTCATGGTGTTGATGGCGCCCTTGGACGTCTTGTAGGCGATGGTGCCGCGCGAGCACAGCGACGAGGTCGAGGAAATGTTGATGATCGACCCCGACTTCTTTTCCCGCATCACCGGCAGGGCATGCTTGCAGGTCATGAACATGGCCTTCAGGTTAAGCTCGAACAGCTCGTCCCACATCTCGGCCTCAAGTTCGGTGGTCGGCTTGTCGCCGCGCGAGCGGCCCACGTTGTTGTGCAGCACGTCGATGCGGCCGTAGCGTTCGGCGCAGGTCGTGGCGATGGCGCGGCAGTCGTCCTCGCGGCGGACGTCGGCCTGCAGGGTCGATCCCTTGCCGCCCGCGTCGGTGATCATCTTCAGGGTATCGGCGGCGCTGGCTTCGTCGTAGTCGACGACCAGAACGGTGGCCCCTTCCTGGGCGAAGCGGAGGGCGGTGGCGCGGCCGTTGCCGATGGTCTGGCCGGCCTGCTGCCCGCCACCGACGACGATGGCGATCTTGTCTTGCAATCTCATGTGCGGATGCTCCCGAAGGTGTTTTTTTGTATACAATGCCGGGAGTATAGACAGCCTTACATCGGATGGTCGATGGCGAAGGTTTCCTTCAGGCCGCGCCGTCCTTCGGGTGTGACGCGGATCACCCGGCTGTCGCGGACGCGTACAACCCAGCCCAGTTCGAACAACCGGTCGGACAAGCCCTTGCCCAAGGCGCCCGCGATGTGGTGGCGCCGTTCGCTCCAATCCAGGCAGGGCCGGCAGAAGCAGCGCTTCTGCTGGCTGAGTTGTTCCAGGTCGATCCCGAACCCGGCCAGCATACCGCGGCCTGTGGGGGTGACGACACCGCCGTCGGCGGCAAGGTCGATGGCGCCACGGTCGGTCAGCGCATCGGCCAGGGCAACCCCCAGTACGCCGGCCAGATGGTCGTAGCAGCTGCGCGCCATGCGCAAATCTCTGTCCATGCGGCTTTCCGGGCGGATGCGCCGCGGCGTGTCGACGGCGCAGACCACCTGCATGCTTTCCAGCATGGCCGCCACGGTGGGCGAGGACAGGCGGAAATAGCGATGGCGCCCCTGTTTTTCCATGGTCAGCAGGCCCGCCGCCTGAAGCTTGGCCAGATGGCTGCTGGCGGTCTGCGGCATAATCCCCGCACACCAGGCAAGCTCCCCCGCCGTCAATGCCCGTCCGTCGAGTAACGCCGTCAGCATCTGCGCCCGCGTCAGGTCGCCGACCAGATTGCCGATCTCCGCCAAGTTCATTGCGTTCACCGTCGTCATGGGACGATTGTAGCCGCCGCCGGGCCTGACCGCACGCAGACATGCTTCGGTCTCGGCCGAAGTATTCTCCGGCAGGATCACTCTAGATTCGTGCCAGACTGCGCCGTCCCGCAACTGTTTCGGACCTCCGATGACAACACCCTCTGTCGCTCCGCTTCCCAATCCGCGCGCGTCTCTGGATCTGGCTGTGAACCTGGGCCTGCTGGTCATTCTGGCGTCCCTGTGGGGAGCGTCCTACAGCTTCATCAAGGTCGGGATCGAGACCATTCCGCCGATCACCCTGATCGCTGGGCGCACGGCCATCGCCGGCATGGTGCTGCTGATGGTCATGCGCGCGCTCGGCCTACGCATGCCGCGCGACGCCGCGTCCTGGCGATCGTTCATGGTTCAGGCATGCCTCAACAGCGTGCTGCCGTTCACGGCCATCGCCTGGGCCGAACAGACCGTGGATGCATCGTTGGCGACGATCCTCAATTCAACCTCGCCGATCTTCATTTTCCTGCTCGCCATGGTCCTGCGGTTGGAGGGGGAGCGGACCTGGCGCAAGTTCCTGGGCGTTGCCTTCGGCTTCGCGGGGATCGTGCTGGTGATTGGCGCGGACGCCCTTGAGGGGCTCTCGCGGGAGCTGATCTCACAACTGGTCATAGTCGCCGCCACGGTCTGTTATGCCGGGGCGGCGGTGTTCGGGCGGCGCTTTTCCGGGATGCACGCCATCGTTCCGGCGGCGGGATCGATGATCGCCGGCGGCGCCGTGTTGATCCCGGCCAGCCTCGTGATCGACCGCCCCTGGACGCTCTCGGTGTCAACGGATTCGATGCTGGCGTTGCTGGGCCTGTCCGTGTTGTCGACGGCGCTGGCCTTCGTCATCTACTTCCGCCTGCTCAAGTCCCTGGGCTCCGTCGGCACGGCGGCGCAGGCCTATCTCCGGGTGCCCATCGGGGTCGCTCTGGGGGCGATGGTCCTGGGCGAAACGCTGCCGCTCACGGCCTGGGCCGGCATGGCCTGCGTGATCGCCGGGGTTGCGGCCATGACCCTGCCGGGGCGGCGCAAGGGACAGTCTTCGGGATCCTGAACCTTCGGCCCCTGAACCTTCGGTCGTGGGCGAAGCGATCGCGCGTGACCCCGGCAATGCCGGCGGGCACCATCGGCCGGTGATCTTTCAACGGAGGAACCGGCCGATGTTCGATGGAATTCCCGACCTGTGCGGCCTTGAGGCCACGCCTCGGATATTGCCGCGGCGACCGTGGCACGCCCGGCTGTCGGCATGGCTGCGCCTGTGCCGTGCAAAGACCCGTCAGCGCCGGGCACTCGCCCGGCTGGATACACGCCTGCTGGCGGACGTGGGATTGACCCGCGCCGATGCGGCCCGGGAATGCGCCAAGCCGTTCTGGCGATGACGGAGACTTGCGCTCGGGCAATCACGCGGTTTCTAATGATCGGGGGGCAAGACAGGATGCGAGGAAACATCAACCATGACCGACCATAAGGGCGGCTGCCATTGCGGCAACATCACCGTCACCTTCACCACGGACAAGGATCCGGCGGACATCGTGCCCCGGGCCTGCCAGTGTTCGTTCTGCCGCAAGCATGCGACCCGCGCCCTGTCCGATAATGCGGGCCATATCCATCTGCAGGTCAAGGACGCCAGCCTTCTTGGCCGTTACCGCTTCGGCCTGAAGATCGGTGATTATGTGTTCTGCAAATCCTGCGGGGTCTACGTTTCGGCCTATATGGAAGACGGTGCCCCTGGAGAAGAAGGGCGGGCCTGGGCCAATGTCATGGGGAACGCCATGGACGATCGCGACATCTGGGCGCCGACCGAACCCATCGAATACGGCGTCGAAACCGAAGACGGCAAACGCGAGCGCCGGCGCCACAAATGGACGCCGGCGTCGATGACGGTCGAAAGCTAGGGACGGTTCAGGCGCTAGGGCGCGAAGGAAATCATCGTGCGGACCTCGATGCTTTCCCGGGGCGGC
>DNMS01000343.1:0-975 GCA_003488105.1 Rhodospirillaceae bacterium | reverse complement strand
TTCTGCCCGTCCGAATGGGCGTTCTGGTAGATCTCGCCGACCCGGTCCTTGTAGACAAGGTCCGTGGCCAGGAAGTCTTCGGCCTGCATGGTGCGGGCGTCGGCCACGGCGATCGGCGTGCGGTCGGCGCTTGCGCCGATCGACCGCCATACGTTGACCATGGCGAAGCGGTGGCCCAGGTAACGGTCGGCGGCGGCGGCGTCCATGACGTCGCGCACCCGCTTGGGGCCCGATGTTTCGGTGTAGTCGTTGTGGGCGATCAGCACCGGCAGGCGCTTGGCCGTGGCGGCGCGCTTGCCGTCGTCCTGCACCCGGACCGTATGGTCGAAGATATGGACGTCCGAGGCACCGGTCACGCGCTTCAGGAAGGCGATGACCTCCGGGTAATAGACGGCCTCGATACGGGCTTCGTCATAAAAATCGGCCATGACGGTCGGCATGGTCGACAGTTCGAAGCCCTGGACGTCCAGGGCGGCGGCCGGGGTCAGCGCGCGGGCATCGTGCATTTTCACCGCCGCTTCTTCGAAGGTGCCCAGACGCTCGTTCGGTTGGGCATGGTCGGCGGACATGAAGACCCGCGGTTTTTCGGCCTGCGCATGGGTCATAAAATTGATCGGGGCCAGGACCGTGCGGCCGGGGTGCGGCCGGGCGTTGGCGGCGGCTTGGGACATGATCGTCTCCTCAACGGTTCGTTCTCGCAAATCTGCGGCCTTCGTCGGCGATTGGCAAGGGGGCAGGGGGAATGACACCTTTGCCGTAGGGGATCAGGATGCGCCGAAATCTGGAATACTCGTTCCTGAAATCAGGCTATTCCGCCGCCCGGGGCTCGGCCAGGGGCGCTTCGGTCGTATCCATATGTTCGGCCTCGCGCAGTTCGCGGTCGAGGCGGATGCCCGCGTGGGCCCGGTTGGACGACAGCGGCGCCAGCAGGGAATCAATCACCGGAATCAGGACCAGGGTGAACACGGTGGCGAT
>DNMS01000125.1:13768-15339 GCA_003488105.1 Rhodospirillaceae bacterium | reverse complement strand
GGGCCGGCCTGCAGGGGCTCCAGCACGCCGCCGATCCCCGCACCGCCGGAAATGTGGCAATGCTTGCCGATCTGGGCGCAGGACCCGACCGTGGCCCAGGTATCGACCATGGTGCCTTCATCCACATAAGCGCCCAGGTTGACGAAGCTGGGCATCAGCACCACGCCGGGCGCGATATAGGCCGACCGCCGCACGATGCAGTTCGGCACGGCGCGGAAGCCGGCAGCCTTGAAATCGTCGGCGGACATGCCTTCGAACTTGGACGGCACCTTGTCCCACCAGGTCGAGCCGCCGGGGCCGCCGGAAATCGGCGCCATGTCGTTGAGCCGGAAGGACAGCAGCACGGCCTTCTTCAGCCACTGATGCACGACCCAGTCGCCACCGGTCTTTTCCGCGACGCGGGCCTTGCCCTTGTCCAGCAGGTCCAGCGCCGCCTCGATGGCGTCGCGGGTTTCTCCCGTGGTCGCGGGCGTGATGGCGTCGCGGCCGTCCCAGGCGGCGTCGATGGCGGCTTGCAGATCTGTGGTCATGGCGAAATCCCGGTTTCTTTGGGTGAATTGGTCAAAAATGGCCCCGGAAGATGAAACAGGGCCCGAAACAAGTCAAGGCGGGCGGGCCGTCTATGTCCCGGCGGCGACGCTTTCCAGCCAGACGACCAGATCATCCACCACATGGTGGATATGGCCGCCGTCGGCGCCGTCGTTGGCCCAGGTCACGCCGGTGGTGCCTTCCGGGCGGACCCAGACGGTGGTCATGCCCAGGGCGAAGGCGGGGGCCAGGTTGCGGGCCATGTCCTCGACCATCACCGCGCGGGTCGGGTCGATGCCGTGGGCTTCCGCCATCTTGACGTAGACATGGGGGGCGGGCTTGGGCTCGTAGTCGGAGGCGACGATGTCGAACACGGCCTCGAAATGATGGCGCACGCCCAATTTGTCCATGACCCGCTCCGCATGGGGCACGTCGCCGTTGGTGAAGATGATCTTGCGGCCCGGAAGCTTTTCCAGCGCGGCGTCCAGGCGCGGTGACGGGTCGACCGGGTCCAGGTCGATATCGTGCACGGCGTTCATGAAGGCCACGGGATCGACGCCGTGCAGGGTCATCAGGCCCCGCATGGTCGTGCCGTGTTCCCGGAAATAGGTTTTCTGCAGCGCCCGCGCCTGTTCCAGCGGCAGGTCGAACAGCCCGGCCACATAGCGCGTGATGTTCCAGTCGACCTGATCGAACAGGCGGCAGGACGCGGGATAGAGCGTGTTGTCCAGGTCGAACACCCAGCAGTCGGCGGCGGCCATGCTGTCGAGGGGCGGTTTTGACGCCGCCGGCGGGACGGTCGGGGTTTGGTCTTTGATCATGGCCCTTTATAGGATATCGGCGGCCCCGGCGCGCAATGGTCTTTTCACGGGCGGGGTGTGACGCAGGCCGCTTGGCTATCGGCGCCGGTCGGGTAATATTCCCCCCGACGGTCGGAAGAAGGCCGGAGGAGGAGACAGTCTAAGTGACCACCCAATACGGCAAGGAAGCGGACCTAGCCAAGAACGGCAAGGCGGAAGAGCGCCGGCGCCTGGCCGCCTCCA
>DNMS01000125.1:631-13721 GCA_003488105.1 Rhodospirillaceae bacterium | reverse complement strand
CCTCCATGACCACCAAGCCGGAAATTCTCTATTACATGGCCAAGGACGGCGACCCGGACGTGCGCAAGGCGCTGGCGGGCAACACGGCCACGCCCATGCAGGCCGACAGCCTGCTGGCCAAGGACGACGACCCCGAGGTGCGCGCCACCCTGGGCCAGAAGATTTCCCAGATGATGCCGGAGCTGACGGACAAGCAGAAGACCAAGGTCCGGTGTTGGGCGACGGATACGCTGGAGGACATGTCGCGCGATCAGGCGCTGCGCGTGCGCCACCTTCTGGCCGACACGCTGAAGGAAATGACCTCGGCCCCGCCGGCGGTGATCCGCCAGCTGGCCCGCGACACCGACGCCATGGTCGCCAATCCGGTGATCGAATTCTCGCCCGTGCTGACCGACAAGGACCTGGCGACCATCATCGCCGAGGGCGCCAACACGGCGCGGCTCAAGGCCGTGGCCCGTCGCCGGGAGGTCTCCGAGGCCGTGTCCGACGCCATTGTCGAGACCGGCGACGTGGAGGCGACGGCGGAACTGTTGAAGAACCCGGGCGCGCATATTTCCGAAGGTACGATGGACAAGATCGCCGACCGCGCGGAAGATCATCCTGAACTGCATGAACCCCTGGTCGCCCGGCCGGGCCTGTCCGACAAGGCGGCCAAGCGCTTGGCCGAATATGTCGCCGACAGCCTGCTGGACACCTTGCTGGCGCGCAAGGACATCTCGCCGGAACTGGCCGAACAGGTGCGCGCCGTGGTCATGGCGCGGCTGGCCGCCGGGGACGGGCCGCCGCCGGGCGCGGATGCGGGCGGTGCCAACGGCGGCGTGAACGGCGGAACCGGCAACGGCGCGCTGGAGCCTGAACCGGAACGCCTGACCCGCGACGAGGCCCTGGAGCTGGCGCGTGAGATGAACAAGAAGGGCCAGCTGACCGAAGGGGTGATCTACGACGCCATCGGGCGCAAGGACCGCAACATGGCCATGGCGGCCTTGGCCGTTCTGTCCGACACTAAGATGGCGGCGGTGGTCAAGGCCTTCGCCACCAATTCGGCCAAGGGCATCGTGTCTTTGGTGTGGGAGGCCGGATGTTCGCCCAAGTTGGCGGTCGACCTGCAGCAGGGCCTGGGCAGCGTCGCCCCGGTCGAAATCATCCGCCCGTCGTCAAAGGCCGCCTACGGCCTGTCTGAAGCGGAAATGTCCTGGCAGCTTGAATTTCTGCGCGACATGGCGTGACATAATAAATGATTTTCAGGGGGCCTGGACAATCACAACAACGACCGGGAGGACCCCATGGACGGACATCTGAAAACCCCCTACGACCCGCGCACCTTTCGCGCCCTGACGTGGCACGACCATACACAGGCCTTCGCCGATGGGTCGGACAGCCCCCGGGCGTATCTGGAACGCTGTCTGGAAACCGTCGATGCGCGGGAGCCCGTGGTGAAAGCCTTCCCCGCCATCAACAAGGACGGTGCCCGCGCCGCGGCCGATGCCGCCACGGCGCGCTGGCGGGCGGGGACGCCCTTGTCGCCCATCGACGGCCTGCCCATCGCCATCAAGGACCTTCTGGAAACCAGGGATATGCCGACGCAGATGGGGTCGGCGGCGTTCACGGGCGCTTTTCCCAAACGCGACAACGCGGCCGTCTGGGCCCTGCGCAAGGCCGGTGCCGTGGTTCTTGCCAAAACGGTGACGGCGGAACTGGGCGGCACTCATCCGGGGCCGACGACCAATCCCTTCGATCCGGCGCGCACGCCGGGCGGTTCGTCCTCGGGCTCGGCGGCGGCGGTCGCGGCCCGCATGGTGCCGGCAGCCATCGGCACGCAGGTCGGCGGCTCGATCATCCGCCCGGCGGCCTACTGCGGCAACGTGGCCCTGAAGCCCAGCCAGGGGGCCCTCAACCGGGGGGAGCGCATGTCGACCAGCATGTCGACCCACGGCCCCCATGCCGGCTGTATCGAGGACATGTGGCAGGTCGCCATTGAAATCGCCAAACGGGCGGGCGGTGACCGCGATTGCCGCGCGCTGAAGGGGCCGGACACGACCCCCGCGGCGGCCAGGCCGGCGCGCCTGATGGTGCTGGAAACAGCGGGTTGGGAGCGGGTCGACGCGGCCACCAAGGCGGCCTTCGCGGAACTCCTCGGCCGGCTCAAGGCGTCGGGTGTCGAATGGGTCGACCGGCGCGGCGATGCCGGTGTCGAGGCCTTCGAAAAGGTCATCCTGGATGCCGAGGAAATCGCCACGGACGTCACCTTGTGGGAAAACCGCTGGGGCTGGCGCAACATGGTGGATGAACATGGCGACAAGATCAGCCATCGCCTGCGCAAGGGGCTGGAAAAGGCCGAGGCCATGACGCCGGCGGACTACGAAGCCCTGCTTGACCGCCGGGCGGCGGCCCAGGCGGCGCATCGGAATGCCGCGACACTGGCCGATTGCGCGATCACGCTGTCCTGTCCGGGGCCGGCGCCGCTGTGGGACGCATCCGCCGCTGATGCGGATGATGTCCGCCGCCCCACGGGGGATGCGATCTTCAATTACCCGTCGTCCATGCTGTTCGCCCCCGTCGTGACCATCCCGATGATGGCCGTTGACGGCATGCCCGTCGGGATGCAGCTCATGGGGCGGCCCGGCGACGACGCCAAGATCACGGGATTGGCGCGCTGGATTCTGGAGAATGTGGCACCGGTGGTCAGCGACTAGCCCGACGGGACGCCCTAATCCGGCAGAATGATCGTGCCGGCGCCGTGTTCGGTGAACAGTTCGACCAGCACGGCATGGGCGACCCGGCCGTCGGAGATGACGGCGCCGCCGACCCCGGCCAGGACCGCGTCGATGCAGGTTTCGACCTTGGGGATCATGCCGCCGGAAATGGTGCCGTCGGCGATCGCCTTGCGCGCGTCGGACACCTTCAGTTCGGGGATCAGGGCGCCGTTGCCGTCGAGCACGCCGGACACGTCGGTCAGCATGATCAGGCGCTTGGCATGGGTGGCGCCGGCAATGGCGCCTGCCGCCGTGTCGGCGTTGATGTTCAGGGTCTCGCCCTTGGGGCCGACGCCGATCGGCGCGATGACCGGGGTGATATCCGATTCCTCGAAGGCTTCCAGCACGTGCGGGTTGATTTCCCGGGGCTCGCCGACCAGGCCGAGATCCAGGATCCGCTCGATATTCGATTCCGGGTCTTTCTTGGTGCGCCGCAGCTTGTCGGCCATGATCAGGTTGCCGTCCTTGCCGCACAGGCCCACGGCCATGCCGCCGGCGGCGTTGATGCGGGTGACGATTTCCTTGTTGATGGACCCGGCCAGGACCATTTCAACGACCTTCACCGTGTCCTCGTCGGTCACGCGCAGGCCGTCCACGAACTTGCTTTCGATGGCCAGCCTTTCCAGCATGGCGCCGATCTGCGGCCCACCGCCGTGCACCACGACCGGGTTGCTGCCGCATTGGCGCAGCAACACCACGTCGCGCGCGAACACGTTGGCCATTTCCTCGTCGCCCATGGCATGGCCGCCGTACTTGATGACCACGGTTTGTCCCGAGTAGCGGCGCATGTAGGGCAGCGCCTCGGACAGTACGTTGGCCTGGTTCAGCCATTTATCGGCGATGGAGCGTTTCTTGTCGTCGGTCATGGGGCGGGAACCTAATGCATTATCCGAAGTATTTGAAGCATCCGTAACGGTTTAGACCGCTTCGGCGGGCAAGGCCAGCGCCGCCAGTTCGGCGCGCAGTTCCTCGATGCCGCGGCTTTTGAAAGAGCTTGTCCGCATGATCACCGGATGGGCCGCCGTATGCTTGGCCAATTCCTTTTCCGTCAGAGCGACCAGCTTGTCCAGGTCGTCGGCCTTCACCTTGTCGCACTTGGTCAGGACGATCTGATAGACCTGGGCGGCGGCGTCGAGCATGGCCATGACCTCGTGGTCCGTTGCCTTCAGCCCGTGGCGCGCGTCGATCAGCACACAGGTCCGGCGCAGTTCCTGGCGGCCCTTGAGATAGGAATTGACCAGCTTGGTCCAGTTCTTGACCTCGCCCTTGGGCGCCTTGGCATAGCCGTAGCCCGGCAGATCGGCCAGCATCAGGCGCTTGCCGAGATCGAAGAAGTTGATCTGCTGCGTGCGGCCCGGGGTGTTCGACGTGCGGGCCAGGTCCTTGCGTCCGGTCAGGGCGTTGATCAGCGACGATTTGCCGACGTTGGACCGCCCGGCGAAGGCGATTTCCGGCAGCGGGCTGTCCGGCACCTGGGCCAGGCTGGCCGCGCCCAGAAGGAACGTCGCTTCCTTGGCGAACAGAAGCCGCCCGTTTTCCAACAGGATCGCGTCGGCCTCGGCCCCGGAATCCACGCCGGGCGTAATGTCTCCCGGCTGTGTCATGGATCGGTGCTCCTTAACGCGGGGATCAGGCCTTGACGCCCATCTTGCGCATGATGACCCATTGTTGGGCGATGGACAGCAGGTTGTTCCAGGTCCAGTAGATCACCAGGCCGGCCGGGAAACTGGCCAACAGGAAGGTGAACACCACGGGCAGGAACATCATGATCTTGGCCTGGGTCGGGTCCGTCGGCTGCGGGTTCAATTTCTGCTGCAGGAACATGGAAATGCCCATCAGCAGCGGCCACACGCCAAGGTGCAGAATGTCGGGCGGGTTCCAGGCGATGGCGCCGAACAGGGTGAAGAGGTTCGTGGGATCGGGCGCCGACAGATCCTGAATCCAGCCGTAGAACGGCGCGTGGCGCATTTCGATGGTCACGAACAGCACCTTGTAGAGCGCGAAGAACACGGGGATCTGCAACAGGATCGGCAGGCAGCCTGACGCGGGGTTGGTGCCCTCGCGCTTGTACAGCCCCATCATTTCCTCGTTCAGCTTGACCTTGTCGTCGCCGTAACGCTCGCGCAGCTTGACCATCTCCGGCTGCAGCTTCTTCATCTTGCTCATGCTCTCGTAGGACTTGTTGGCAAGCGGGAAGAAGGCGAGCTTGATGCCCACGGTCAGCAACAGAATGGCGAGGCCCAGGTTGCCAACATGCACTTCCAGCCACAGCAGGCCGTAGAAGATCGGCCGCGTCAGGAAGTAGAACCAGCCCCAGTCGATTGCCAGATCGAAACGCTCGATGCCCAGGCTTTCCTCGTAACCGTCGAGAATCCTGACCTGCTTGGCGCCGGCGAACAGCCGGTTTTCCGCGCTGTTGGTAGCGCCGGGCGCGATCGTCACGCCGGCGCCCAGGAAGTCGACCTGATAAGTGTCGACCACGCCGGCCTTGCGGTAAACGTAGCGCTTGGTGACCTCGGCGTCCTTGTTGGGGAGCAGGGCCGTCAGCCAGTATTTGTCGGTGATGCCGATCCAGCCGCCCGTGCCGGTGCTGCTTTCCAGTTTCTTTTCCTGAAGGTCGTCGTAATCGACTTCCGTCAACTCACCGTTGTTCACGCCCAGCAGACCTTCGTGCAGGATGTAGAAGCCCGAGGTTTCCGGCGTGCCCTGGCGTGACACCAAGCCGTAGGGGAACAGTTGCACCGCGCCCGCGCCCTTGTTGGCGACGGCCTGGGTGATCTTGAACATGAAGTTCTTATCGATCTCGTAGGTGCGCGAGAACACCAGGCCCTGGCCGTTATCCCAGGTCAGAGTGACCGGGGTGTCCGGGGTCAGGGTGCGGGAGGATGCCGTCCATACCGTATCCGCATCGGGCACCTGGGCGGCCTTCGCGCCGTCCTTGGCGGCGGCGGCGATCCAGCCGAACTCCGCGAAATAGGCGTTGCTGACGCCGCGCGGGTTCAACAGCGTGATCGGCTTGCTGTTCTTGTCCAGGGTCTCGAAAAAGTCGGCCAGGATCAGGTCGTCGATGCGCCCGCCCTTGAGCGTGATCGAGCCCTTCAGGCGCGGGGTCTCGATGGCGACGCGGGGCGTGGCGGCCAGAATCTGGGCGCGGCTTGCCTGGGGCGACATCTCGGGCGCCTTGCCGGTGCCCGGGGCCTGCGGCAACACCGCCGCGGCGTCGCCCGGCGTGCCGGGGGCCTGGCCCGCGGCCGGCGCGGGTGTTTGGCCCGGCTGCGCGGTCGTGGCGGTCTCGGCGACCTGCGGCGGCGGGGTGGTGTTCTTGAAATACAGCTCGAAGCCCAACAGGACGGCCACCGAAAGGACCACGGCCAGGATCAGGTTTTTGTTTTCGATCATTCGTTTTAGGACCCGTGCGGTTGGGGAAGAGAATTGGGGTGATCGGCGTGGGCATGATGCCCATCGCCGTGGCCCGGACAGCCAACGGACGGCACCGGATCGACGCCGCCCCGGTTCCAGGGATTACAACGCAAGACGCGCGGGACGGAAAGGCCCAGCCCGCGAACGAAGCCGTGGGCCGCGAAGGCGTCCCGCGCGTATTCGGAACAGGTCGGATAAAAGCGGCAGGAAGCCGGCGCCAGGGGCGACAGGAAAAGCTGATAGCCCCGGATCAGGGCGCGGGCGAGGCGGGCCGGAAGGGCGGCAATCGTCGGCGCCATCATCTCAAATCTCCGCTTTCCCCCGGCGGTCCCGGCCGCTGCGGCCGTTTCCGCCCCCGTTCTTGCGCGTGCCGACCCGTTCCAGGGCCGTGCGCAGGTCGCCGATCAGCGCCGGAAAGGCCCGGTCCAGGGTGCCTTGGCGCCCGATCAGGACGTAGTCATGCCCCGCTTTGGCGCAATCGGGCAAGACCTGTTCGGCGGCGGCCTTCAGGCGCCGGCGCGCGCGGTTGCGCACGACGGCATTGCCGACCTTGCGTGTCACCGTGAATCCGGCCCGGAAATCCGGTCCGGCGGTGTCCGTGTCTCCGTTGCCGAAAGCGGTGCGATCAAAGGCCTGCAACACCAGCCCCGGTGCTGCCCACTTATGTCCTTTCCGCGCCACCTTGAGAAAGTCGGCACGGCGTTTCAGCCTCGGCACCGTGGGTGACATGGCGGCTCGCTTCCGACCGGCTTGCGGGAACAGGCGCTGTTAAGCGGACAGGCGCTTGCGGCCTTTGGCACGCCGCGCCGCCAGCACACGCCGGCCGCCCGGGGTCGCCATACGGCTACGGAAACCGTGGCGGCGCTTGCGAATAAGCCTGCTCGGCTGATAGGTGCGTTTCACGCGACGTCTCCTTAGAAAAATGAGTGCGCTTTTTAAGGCCTTGGTTCGATGAAGTCAACGGGCCTGGGTGGTTTGTCCGTAATCGCGTAAAAAGCCCGGATTTCCGGGGGCATCACTTGGCGTTCACGGTCAATTGACCCTGGCGTGAGGCGCATTCGCTTGTGCCTTTTGGTACCCGGAGGATAGAAACCGGGAGCCGCCGCCGTTCGCGGCCCCCATTCATGAACAAGGTTACAGACATGCGCAAGGCCCTCGATCACGACGGACAGCCCGCCGCCGACACGGCCGACGGCCCGAAATCCGGGCGGTTTTCCGTGAAACGGTTGATCCCCGTCCTGGTTCTGGTCCTGGCCACGCTTCTGTTCTTCGTCTTCGACCTGCACACTTATGTGTCGCTCGACGCCCTCAAGACCCATCGCACGGCGGTGCTTGACTATTACGCCGCCCATCAGGCGTTGACGGCGCTGTTGTTCGGCGCTGCCTATACGGTGGTGGTCGCGCTGTCGATCCCGGGGGCGATCTGGATGACCTTGCTGGCCGGTTTCGTGTTCGGCACGGCCCTGGGGGCGGCGATCGTCGTGGTCGCCGCGACCTTGGGCTCGTTGATCGTGTTCCTGGCCGCGCGCTATGCCATCGGCGACCTTTTATACAAGAAGGCCGGTCCCTTCGTGCGGCGCATGGAGGAAGGCTTCCGCAAGAACGCCTTTTCCTACCTGATGTTCCTGCGTCTGGTGCCGGTGTTTCCGTTCTGGCTGGTCAATCTGGTGCCGGCTTTCCTCAACGTGGGTGCCGTGGCCTTCGTGGTCGCGACGATCCTCGGCATCGCGCCGGCGACCTTCGTGTTCGCCAGCGTCGGCAGCGGCCTCGGCGCCGTGCTTGACCAGGGTGGCACGCCGGACCTGACCATCGTGTTCGAACCGCACATCATGGGCCCGCTGCTGGGCCTGGCCGTGCTGGCCCTGATCCCGGTGTTCCTGCGCCGCATCAAAGAACGTCGCGGAGGTGTGTCGTGAACAACCCACCGCCAACCCGCATCGACACGGACATCTGCGTGATCGGCGCCGGGTCGGGCGGCTTGTCTGTCGCCGCCGGGGCGTCACAGATGGGGGCCCGCGTCGTGCTGATCGAAAAGGGCGAAATGGGCGGTGACTGCCTGAATTACGGCTGCGTGCCGTCCAAGGCCCTGTTGGCCGCCGGCCATGCCGCCCAGGCCGTGCGGGATGCCGGACGGTTCGGCGTCCGGGCGACCCTTGACGGGTTAGACGGCAAGGCCGTCTACGGCCATGTCGAGAGCGTGATCGACGCCATCCGGCCGATGGATTCCCAGGAACGGTTCGAAGGCCTGGGCGTGACCGTGATCCGCGAACACGGACGCTTCACCGGCCCGGACCGGGTGCAGGCGGGCGACACGGAAATCCGCGCCAAACGTTTCGTCGTCGCCACCGGGTCCTCGGCCGCCGTGCCGCCCATTCCGGGCCTGGACGGGGTCGACTTCCTGACCAACGAAAGCGTGTTCGACCGCGACAGCCTGCCCGAGCACCTGATCGTCATCGGCGGCGGGCCGATCGGCGTCGAGATGGCCCAGGCCCATGCTCAATTGGGCTGCAAGGTCACGCTGTTGGAAATGTTCTCCATCATGGCCAACGACGACGGGGACCTGGTCGATGTTGTGCGCCGTGCCCTGGTCGCGGGCGGCATCGACATCCGCGAAGGCATCAAGATCGCAGGCGTCGAAAAGACGGATACGGGCGTCGCCGTGACCATCGAGGACGGCGGCGAAAGCCAGCGTATTGAGGGCAGCCACCTGCTGGTCGCGGCGGGACGACGGGCCAACGTCGCGGGCCTGGATCTGGAAAAGGCCGGGATCGACCACACGCCCAAGGGCATTACGGTCGATGCCCGCCTGCGCAGCACCAACAAGAAGGTCTTCGCCATCGGCGATGTCGCGGGCGGGCTGCAGTTCACCCATGTCGCCGGCTATCACGCGGGCGTGGTGATCAAGAACGCCCTGTTCCGCATCCCCGCCAAGGCCGACCATTCCGTCGTTCCCTGGGTGACCTATACCGCGCCGGAACTGGCCCAGGTCGGGCTGACGGAAAAGAAGGCCCGCGACGCGGGCATCGAATTCAACGTCCTGCGCTGGCCCTTTCACGACAACGACCGCGCCCAGGCGGAGCGCGCGACCGAAGGCCTGGTCAAGGCCATCGTCACGCCCAAGGGCAAGATTCTCGGCTGTGGCATCGCCGGACACCAAGCGGGGGAACACATTCAGCTTTGGGTGCTGGCCCTCGCCAAGGGCATGAAGGTGGGCGACCTGGCGACCATCATCCTGCCTTATCCGACCCTGGGCGAGGTCTCGAAACGCGCCGCCGGCAGCTATTTCACGCCCAAGCTGTTCACGGACCGCACCCGGGCCATTGTCCGCTTCCTCTTGAAGCTTTGGTGACTGGCCGCTTAACCTCACACATGTCCGATCTCAACCCGCTCCCGCCCAAGGCCCACCAAAGCCTGTCCGCGCGTCTTCTCGTGCTGACGGTGGTGTTCGTCATGCTGGCCGAGCTGTTCATCTACACGCCGTCGGTCGC
Source organism: Rhodospirillaceae bacterium (assembly GCA_003488105.1). The sequence continues at coordinate 4,060 of DNMS01000125.1, read as the reverse complement.
GCGGTTCCGCAAGAATTATCTTGAGGAACGCATCGTGCGCGCGCACCTGGCGACGCTTGCCATCGAGAACATGCCGGAGCAGGCCGCCGACGATAATTTGGGCCGCACGCTTTTGAAGACCACGGATACCTATGCCATCGCGCTGCGCCAGCATGACCAGCGCATCCTGATCGCCGGCGGCGAGATGCCGCCCCGGGTCGATGCGGTCTACGACCTGCGGATGAGCGGATTTCCCGGTTGGATCGAAGACGCCTTCGTGACGCTGGCGCAGACGGAAAACCGCATCCTGCGCATCATCGGTGAAACGCCCAAACGGCCCGGCGTGCAGGTCGAAATCTATATCGACGAAGCCCCCATGCGGGACGAGATGCTGGCCTTTTCACACCGCATCTTTCAATTGTCGCTGGCGATCTCGCTGTTCACGGCCGGTCTGCTCTACATCAGTCTGATGCTGATGTTCGTGCGCCCCATGCGCCGCATCACGGCGGGCATGGAAAGGTTCCGCAGGGCACCCGAGGACGAAACCCGCATCTTCAAACCGTCCGACCGGCCCGACGAAATCGGCATCGCCCAGCGCGAACTGGCGGTCATGCAGCACGAATTGCGCCTGGCCCTGCGGCAGAAGGATCGCCTGGCCATGCTGGGCGCGGCGGTGACCAAGGTGAACCATGACCTGCGCAATTCCCTGGCCACGGCGATGCTGATCGGTGACCGCCTGGCGGCCAGCGACGATCCGGACGTGCAGCGCTTGGTGCCGCGCATGTTCCGCGCCATGGACCGGGCCGTGAACCTGTGCGGCCAGACATTGGATTATGCGTCTGCGACCATGCCGACCCTGAACGCCAAGCGGAACCGCCTGGCCGAGATCGTCCACATGGCGGGTGAGACCCTGACCCAGGAACGGCCCGACAGCGGGGGCGGCCCCTTCGATTGGCGTAACGAAGTGCCGGACGAGATCTGCCTGATGGCCGATGCGGCGCAGATGCTGCGGGTGTTCGAAAACCTGGGCCGCAACGCCCGCGAGGCGGGGGCGTCGAGCGTGCGCGTCACCGCCGTCGAGGACGCGGACTCCTTGATCGTCGAGATCATCGACGACGGCCCCGGCATGCCCGCGCAGGCGACCGAACATCTGTTCCAACCCTTCGCCGGATCGGCGCGGGAAGGCGGCACGGGCCTGGGGCTGGTCATCGCGCGGGAAGTCATTCATGCCCACGGCGGCGAGATCGCCCTGGCGGCCACGGGGCCCGAGGGCACGGCATTCCGCCTGCGCCTGAAACCGGCGTGATCGTCGTTGCGCCGGGCGCGGCGCCTGTCTAAAGTCCCGACCGGGGCTGGCATCGCAATCTGGTTATTCGTTTAAAGGATTTGCCGTCATGTCCGCACCCAACAAGCAGCCCACCTGGAATCCCGGTCAGTACCTGAAATTCGCGGGCCACCGCATGCGCCCGGCCCTCGACCTCATCAACCGCATCGCCCTTGATGACCCCTCGGTGGTCTATGACCTGGGCTGCGGGCCCGGCAACGTGACGCCGTTCCTCATGGGCCGCTGGCCGAACGCCCGCCATGTCGGGATCGATTCATCGGAAGAAATGCTGGCCAAGGCGCGGGCCGAACATCCCGACGGCGATTGGCAGCAGGCCGATGCCGCGACCTGGGCGCCCGACGCCCCGGCGGACCTGATCTATTCCAACGCCGCCCTGCAATGGATCGACAACCACGCGGTCCTGTTCCCGCGCCTGATGGGGCATCTCGCGCCGGGCGGGGTGCTGGCCGTGCAAATGCCCCATAACCATGCCGCCCCCTCGCACATGGGCATGCGCCAGGTGGTCGAGGACGGCCCTTGGCGGGCCAAGCTGGAGCCGGTGTTGCGGGAATTTCCGGTCCACGACCCGGACGCCTATTACGATTACATCGCGCCCCATGCCAGCAGCCTGGATATCTGGGAAACGGTCTATTCCCAGGTCATGGAAGGCGATAATCCCGTTGCCGAATGGACCAAGGGCTCGGCCCTCAAGCCGCTGCTGGACGCGCTGACCGACCCGGATGAAAACGCCGAATTCTTCGCGACCTATTCGAAGGCGATGCAGGCGGCCTATCCCAAGCGCGCCGACGGTAAGACCCTGTTCCACTTCCGCCGGCTGTTCATCGTCGCGGTGAAATAGCGCACAGCAGGGTCGGTCATGGGCCGTCGTCGCCCAGGACCACGCCCTCGCGCCGCCGGTCGGCGCCGCCGGCCAGGCCTGCGGGCGTTTTCAGAATCCCCTGCAGGCCGCTGATCATGCGCCCGACCTTGACCTGATGGCCCATGGCTTTCAGGTCGGCGATGGCCGGGATCAGTTCTTCCTCGACCTCCGTGGCGCCCCCCCGGTTCATGACATGGGGCAGGTCGACCGCCCCCTGCATGTCCAGGTTCCAGGCCAGCACGCCCAACACCGCCCGCGCCGTATAGCCGATGATGCGCGATCCGCCGGGCGAGCCCATGGCCATGAGGAAGCGGCCGTCCCTGTCCAGCACGATGGTTGGTGACATCGAGGATCGCGGCCGCTTGCCGGGGGCGACCCGGTTGGGCGCGGGGCGGCCCCGCCATTCCGGGCGGAAGGAAAAATCCGTCAGTTGGTTGTTCAACAAAAAGCCCTTCACCATCAGGCGGGCGCCGAAGGCGCTTTCCACGGTGGTGGTGAAGGAAACCGCATTTCCGAAGCGGTCGGCGATGCTCATATGCGCCGTCGACAGGCCCTTGAGCGGATCGTCCGGGCCGCGGTAGGCGGCCTCGGCCCCCGGCGGATGACCCGGGTCGACCAGACCGTCCTTGGCCTGCGCGGGATCGATCAGCCGCGCCCGTTCGGCGAGATAGCCCGCATCGACCATGCCCTTGACCGGCACCGGCACGACGTCGCTGTCGCCGACATAGCCGGCGCGGTCGGCGAAGGCCAGGCGTTCGGCCTCGGCGATCAGGTGTAGCGCCCGGGCACTGTCCGGCCCGGTGGCGGCGAGGGGGAAAAGGTTAAGCATACCCAGGGTTTGGGCCACCGCCAGCCCGCCCGACGATGGCGGCCCCATGCCGCAGACGTTGTAATCGCGATATCGGGCGCAGACGGCGGGGCGTTTCTTGGCTTGGTAGGCCGATATGTCGGCCAGGGTCATCACGGCGGGATGAATGGGCGCGTTGGTCACCGCGTCGGCGATGGCGCGGGCGAGGTCCCCGGAATAGAAGGCATCGGCGCCCTTTTCCGCGATCCGTTCCAGGGTATCGGCCAGGTCCGGATTCTTCAGGATCGTGCCGGCGGCCTTGGGCGCGGCGCCGTCGAAGAAATAGGCTTTCGTCTCTGGTACCTTGCGCAGATGCCGGTCGCCCGCGATCTGGCGGGCCAGACGTTCCGATATGGGGAAGCCGTCCCGCGCCAAGCGGATGGCCGGCTGAAACAGGCG
>DNMS01000125.1:0-464 GCA_003488105.1 Rhodospirillaceae bacterium | reverse complement strand
CAGGCGGCCGTGGTCCCGGTGCGCCATCTCCAGCATGCGGACGACGCCGGGCACGCCGACGGCGCGACCGCCCAGGATGGCGTCGCGGTAGGGGATGGGGGCGCCCCGGGCGTCGAGGAACATGTCTTCCCGGGCCGAGGCCGGGGCGGTTTCCCGCCCGTCGTAGGTTTCGATGCTATTCGTCTTACCGTCGAAGCGGACCAAAAAGCCGCCGCCGCCGATGCCCGACGACTGCGGTTCGACCAGGGTCATCACCATCTGCGCGGCGATGGCCGCATCCACGGCCCCGCCGCCGTCGTTGAGCATGTCGAGCGCCGCCCGGGCCGCCAGCGGATGGCTGACCGAAACGGCATGGCTGCGGTAGGCCTGGCCGATCCAAGGCCGGATGGGGTCGGGTGCCACCGGGGGCGGAGCGGCGACGCAGCCGGCCAGCAGGAAAATCAGGGAAAGTGCGGAAAAGCGGG
>DNMS01000023.1:18216-18389 GCA_003488105.1 Rhodospirillaceae bacterium | reverse complement strand
GCACCGGCCCCGATGCCGGCGCTGAACACAGAAAATTAGGATCGTTATGCCCAAGCTCTCCAACCTGCCTGCCGGGGCGGGACTGTTTTTATTGATGTCCGCCGTCTTCCTGTTCGGCGCGCCTTCCCTTCGCGCCGCGACCGGAAACGACGCTGCCCCTGCATTCGCCCACA
>DNMS01000023.1:12287-17955 GCA_003488105.1 Rhodospirillaceae bacterium | reverse complement strand
TTGCCCCTGCATTCGCCCACATGGCGGAAGCCGCCCGCCGCGACGATATTGCCGGCCTGAAGCTGGCGCTGGTATCCGCGATCGCGTCCGAGCCCCGCCGGTTGGACGAACTGGTGGCCTACGCGGTCGCGGCCGCCCCCCGGCACCGGAACACCCTGGCAGCAGCCGCCACCGCCGCCTTTCCGGCCTTTGGCGACCGCATTAGCGCCGCCGCGAACGGCGCCCCCATGACAGCCAGCAGCACAACCGGCGGCGCCGTCCAGCCCATGACGCCGGCCGCCGCGGCGGGCAAATGGTCGGGCGAGATCGAACTGGGCGGCGGGCGCGCCACGGGCAACACGGAAACGGAAGAGGTCAACGCGGCGGCCAGGATCGGCTATACGCGCGGACCGTGGGAAGCCGAAGCGACGGCAAGCTACGATTTCGCCAAGGACGCCGGCACCATCAACACGCAGCACCTGCGCCTGGGCGGCAATGCGAAATATCTCTTCACCGACCGCGCCTTCGTCTTCGGGCTCATTGATTACGACGACGACCGGTTCAGCGGTTTCACCTACGAACTGACCCAGGCCGCCGGCTTAGGCTACAAGGCCATTCGCTCGGACGATATCGAACTTGAGGTGACCGCTGGCCCCGCCCTCCGTCTCAGCGAAGTCAAGGCGACGGAAGAACAGCTTGTCGAACCCGGCGCCCGGGGCGGGCTTGAGTTCCGCTGGCAGGTTTCAGACAACGCCACCTTCACCAACAAGGCGTCGGTAACATGGGGCGATGAGCGGACGATCACCGAAAACACTGCCGCCCTGACCATGAAGATCATGGGCAGCCTGTCCGGGCGCCTGTCCTATCACTTGGAACACAACTCGGGCGCGCCGGCGGGAACCGAGGCCACGGACACCCTGACCAAGGCTTCGCTCGTCTATGGGTTCTGATGGACCGACCGTTCAATGCTTGGCCCGACAGGGTGAAATTCCCAGAATTGAAAAATAACAATGCGAACAATCGCAAAATTTTATTTATCCAGGCACGGTCTCGCAAATACTCATGCAATCGTCCGTAGGCCGTTGTTAAAAATCGTCCTTTTCGAAAATTTTTGATTTTTTTCAAGGCCATCGACGACATCGCGACGATAACACGGGAAGCCAGACCATTGACTTTTCGGCGTTTTCACCCCCATATGGCTCATACGTGTTACATTTGTTATGTCGATCTTAGATACCGGTTCGCCGGGTAGCTACGTTATCCCCTGACAATGTGAACGTTACACCGCCGCGCCGCGCCTGGTGCGGGGCGCTTTTGCTTCACCCATTGAACGAGGAAAACGACAATGGCTACTGGTACCGTGAAATGGTTTAACCCGAACAAGGGTTTCGGCTTCATTCAGCCCGACGACGGCTCGAAGGATGCCTTCGTGCATATCTCCGCCGTCGAACGCGCCGGCATTCATTCCCTGCGCGAAGGCCAGAAGGTCACCTATGACCTTCAGGCCGGGCAGAACGGCAAGTCCTCTGCTGAGAACCTGTCGATCGCCGACTAACTAACGTCTGAGATCCCGCCCCCTGCTTTTGGGCCGGGGGCGGGCTCAACCGTTCGCGGGCTGTGTGCGTTTCATGCCGCCTCCACCTTCGTTACAGCAAAGGAGAGCTCCCGTGACGACATCGACCCGCCAACGCACGACCGCCCGTTCACGGGCGGAGGACGAGTTTCTCGCCACTCAGAAAAAGAACAAAAAAGTGCTCGAAGAAAAAGAGCGCGAGCGCGATGAGAAATCCCAGCACGTGGCCAAACTGAAGGCGCAACGCCTGGCCAAGGAAGCCGTCGAGCGCGAAGAAGCCGAACGCGAAGCCGCCGCCAAGCCGGCGAAACCCGCCAAGGCCGCCAAGTCTGCGACGGCTGTAAAGCCTATCAAGGCAGGCAAGAAAAAACCCGCCGGCAGCCTGCCTCAATTTCATCGCTTCTAAGGCCGCACGGCCCGTTGAATGCGGCATCTGTACGAAGATATTGAACGAAGAGAAGACCCGTGACCGACGCCATCGACACCAAGGATTATGAAACGGACGCCGACGGCGCCCAGGTTTCCTCCGACCGGCCCAAGACGCGGACCTGTCTTCGGTGCGAGACCCGATTCATGAGCGCATGGTCCGGAGAACGGATCTGCCCGCGCTGCAAGGGATCGAGCGCTTGGCGCAACGACGCCCCCCTTCCCCAGCGGTCCGGTTCGACCGTCAGCTGACCCTTTCGGCAAGGATGATTTCCTTGCCATCCCCAGATTTCCGATCAGTCCACCGTCACCGTTGCGACGACCGTGAAGCGGCCGTCGCCGTCTCGCCGCACGATGACGATGTCACCAGGCCGCGGCCCGACGCCCACAAGCCCCGAGATCAACGTGAAATGCGTGACCAGAACCATCGGCTGGTCCAACGGCTGTTCGGCAAGCCATTTGCGTAGCCCCGCAAGCCGGCTGTCCTTCTGATTGGGTTCCCGGTGATAGGAGTTCAGCGCCGGTAATTCCAAGACCGGGCCGAGCGCCATCCCCACCGCCGTGTCGCGGCAGCGACACCATTGACTGGTGAACACCCGCGCCTGGGTGATCCCGCCGGTGCGGAACGTTTCTCCGATACGCCGCGCCTGTGCGCGTCCTGCATCGTTCAGATTACGCTGTGTCGAACAGTCGCCCAGCGTGAACCCTTTCGGATCCCCGCCACCCGGAGCCAAGGCATGACGCACCATGGCGAAATGCCCGCCCTCGGACAGCACCGCCAAAGAGGACAGAGGGGACCCGGCATCCGCACCGAGCGGGCGGGCGACCAGAACCAGAACACAGACCAATAAGGCAAGCCGACCGCTCATCGTTACCCCCATCCGCCCCTTTCTGGCCATCCCGATCAGCCTTTGGTCATATATGCGCCCAGGTCGCCAACGGGTATAATGTCTTAGATTCCAGAAACTTGCCATTTATGCGGATATGATTCTTTGAAACACCGGCTCGTCCCGATCGTCGTGCTTGCGCTGAGTGTTTTCGCCGCGCTGGTTTTTGTCGGCGTCACAACCTTCAACGCGACGCTTGAGCGGATTGTGATTGAACAAGCGGAACGCACCTCGGTGGCCTGGGCCGGCTACATCGGCAACCGCATGAACCGGATCGAGGACATTGCCAAGGGTGCCCCGCTCAGCGGAGAGGAACAGCAGTTTCTCAACGGGGTGCGAGGGTTCGGCGACATCTTTCGGTTCAAGCTGTTCGATACCAAGGGCCGCATTCGGCTGATCTCCGACGACCTGCACACGGATCTCGCCAACAACCCCACCGTGGGCGAAGACAATTGGAAGGCACTCTCGGTGGTTGAAACGGGCGCGCCTTATTCCGAGTTAGAGGATGGCAGGCTCAAGCCCGACCGTCCGGACATCTACGCGGAAACCTATGTCCCTGTATGGCGCAACGAGCGCATGGTCGCGGTCGCCGAAGTTTACATGGACCGCACGTCCGAAACGGCGGCGCTGCGTGCCGATTTCCTGACGTTCGGGTGGCGCGCGGCGGGACTGGCCATCCTGGCGCTCAGCCTTCCCGCCGGCGTCGCCTTCTGGACGGCCCTGCAACTGCGCCGCCAGAACCGCGTTCTCAACATCGAACGCAACCGCGCGCGCGAGGCGGAGCAGGCCAAGGGGCGGTTCCTCGCCCACATGAGTCACGAGTTCCGCACGCCCTTGAATTCGATCCAGGGGCTAACCCAGGTTCTGCTGCGTGGCGATCTGGGCCCGCTGGAGAACCCCAAACATCGGGAATACGTACAGGACATCTACGACAGCGGCGATCATCTGCTGTCCTTGGTCAATGATGTGCTCGACCTGTCGAAGATCGACTTCGGCAAATACGAACTGACGGAAAGCGATTTCGACATCGGCAAATGCGTCCATGGTGCACTCCAGGTCGTCAAGGGATGGGAGGCCTCGACCCCCCTGATCCTTGAGGCCCACGGCCTTGAAACGGGCCTGTTCGTGCACGCCGACCGGCGGGCGATCTATCAATCGGCCCTCAACCTGCTGTCCAATGCCGTGAAATTCACCCGCCCTGGCGGCCGCATTGACCTGTCCGTCACCCTCGACGACGCCGGGGAATGCGTGATTACCGTGGCGGATACCGGCATCGGGATCGCCAAACCCGATCTTGCCCGGATATTCGAGCCGTTCGCGCAGCGCAGAGCTCATGAGTACGTCGCCACCCGCCGGGGATCGGGGCTCGGCCTGACGTTGGTGAAATCGCTGGTCGAACTGCACGGCGGCCGGGTGTCCCTGGACAGCACCCCCGGAACGGGTACGACAGCCCGCATTTATCTGCCCAAGGCCCGCGTCGTCAATCCGCCGGCGCGCAGTGTGACCTAACCCCGGCCCGCTTTCTCAATCAAAGCCCAGGCGATTTCCGACAGATTGCGGCAGACATCGCGCCGTTCAAGCGCCGCCGACGAGGTCGCGTTGCCGTCGAGGCCCCGCTTGTAGACACCCTGGGCGATAGCCCCCAGGCGAAACAGGGACAGCACCAGATAGAAGGTCCAGTCGCCTGTATCGGTGCGGCCCGTGCGCCGGGCATAGGCGGTAAGATAGTCCGCTTCCGCCGGAATGCCCGTTTGCGCCGGATCGTTTGCCCGCAGATCGCCGCGCCGGGCATCGGGCATATGCCAGGGCAGGCAGTTGTAGGCAAGATCGGCGAGCGGATCGCCGAGGGTCGACAGTTCCCAGTCGACGACGGCCAGCACGCGCGGCTCCGTCGGATGAAAGATCATATTCTCCAGGCGGAAATCGCCATGGGCGATGGTCGTCTCCGCATGCGCGGGCAGGTTTTCCGGCAGCCAGTCGATCAGCCGGTTCATGGCGTCGAGATCGTCCGTGGCCGAAGCCTGATACTGCGCGGTCCAGCGCTTGACCTGGCGCGCCGCATAGCCGCCCTCGCGCCCGAAGTCGGTCAGCCCCGCCGCCCGCCAATCGACGCGATGCAGTCTGGCCAGGGTGGCGTTCATGGCGTCATAGATCGCCGCCCGTTCCGCCGCCGCCATGCCCGGCAGTTCCAATTCCCGGAACACCCGCCCGTCGACATGGGCCATGACATAGAACGCCTGCCCGATGACCGCGTCATCCATACACAGCACCAGAGGATCGGCGACCGGCACGTCGCCGCCCTTAAGCGCCGACATGATCCGGAATTCCCGGTCGACCGCATGGGCCGAGGGCAGCAGGTCGCCCGGCGGCTTCTTGCGCAGGACAAAACGTCGGCCCGATGCATCCGTCAATTCGAACGTGGGGTTCGACATACCCCCGGCGAACTGGCGAGCGGTCAGCGGCGGCGTCACCCCGTCGAGGTGTGCCGCCATATGGTCGGCAAGCGCCGTCAGGTCCAGCGGATGGGCCGGTTCCCCGGTCATACCGCCTTGTCCGCCTTGAGCGCCGCGATGTCGTCCGCCGAAAACCCGAGTTCACCCAGCAGGGCGTCCGTGTCCTGACCAAGCAGCGGCGGCGGCGTGTTGGTCGCCACGGGGGCGTGGTCGATCTTGACCCCCGCCCGCGCCACCCGCACGTCGCGGCCGACGCCTGGCACGTTTTCGAAGGTGGCGATCAGGCCACGGTCGGCGATCTGCGGATGCGCCAGAATTTGCGGCACGGTCAGGACCTCGCCCGCCGGCAC
>DNMS01000023.1:9821-12187 GCA_003488105.1 Rhodospirillaceae bacterium | reverse complement strand
AGGATTTGCGGCACGGTCAAGACCTCGCCCGCCGGCACCCCGGCGGCATTCAGGGCCGCGCGCCAATGATTGGCGGTGTTCGTGGCCATGGCGTCCTCCAGCAACGCCGTCAGTTCCTGCCGATTGTCGAGACGCGCCTGGCGTTCAGCGAACCGGGGATCGGTCTTCAGGTCCGGGCGGCCGACCACGTCGCAGACGGCCTCGAACTGTTCCTGCTTGTTGGCGGCGATGTTGATGGGCCCGTCGCCGGTGCGGAAGGTGCCGGACGGGCTGGCCGTGAAATTGTCATTGCCCATGGGCTGCTGCTCCATGCCCAGCTGCAGAAAATTGGAGACCACCCAGCCCATGGTCGAGAGGACCGCCTCCAGCATGGCGACATCGATAAAGCAGCCGCGATTGTTCGGGTCCTTGTTGCCCAGGGCCGAGGCCACGGCGAAGGCCGCCGTCATGCCGCCGATGGTGTCGGCCATGGGATAGCCGACACGCAGCGGCGCGGTTTCCGGCGTTCCGGTCACGGACATCACGCCCGCCATGCCCTGGATGATCTGATCATAGGCGGGGGCCGACTTCAGGGGACCGTCCTGCCCGAAACCCGAGATGGCGCAATAGATCAGGTTCGGATGGTCCTTTTTCAGCACCTCGTACCCGACGCCCAGGCGGTCCATGACGCCGGGCCGGAAGTTTTCCACCAGGACGTCGGAGGTGGCGACCAGGCGGTGAAAAATTTCCTTTCCCTTGTCCGACTTCATATTGATCGTGATCGACCGCTTGCCGGTGTTCTGGGCCAGGAACGAGGTTCCCATGCCCTTTCGATTCAAATCCGGATCGGCGCCCAATTGCCGGGCCAGATCGCCAGACCCCGGAACCTCGACCTTGATGACGTCGGCGCCCATATGGGCCAGTTGGTGGCAACAGAAAGGTCCGGCCAGGACGTTGGTCAGGTCGAGAATGCGGATGCCGGCTAAGGGGGTCAAGGGAGGTCTCCTGAGGTCGTTTATTCTGGTTATGGATGATCGCGCGCAGATTAGCGCGCCCAGACCCGGCGGCAAGCCTTCGTTTTTCTATGCTGCCACTGTAGAAATTTTCCAATGCCCCACAAGACCGGGGACAATGCGTCTTGCCTACGGCAACAAAGCGAGCCTATCCTTTTGTATACAATAATGGGCTGACTTCATCAGCCCAACAGAGAGGAAACAGTCACATGTCCCAAACGACAGGAACCCAGGCCGAGGGCGATGCCCTGCCGGTCAAAGTCTACTGGCAGCCCGGCTGCTCCAGTTGCCTGAAAACAAAAGAATTTCTGCTCGAGCACGGAATCCCCTTCGTCTCCGTCAACGTGATCGAGGACGAGGAAGGCTTCAAGGAACTGGAAGCACTCGGCGTGCGCCTGGTGCCGATCGTCGCCAAGGGTGACAAATGGGCCAATGGTGCCGTGTTCCGCGATGTCGCCAAGGTCGCCGGGTTCGACTACGACGGCCACAAGATGCTCAGTCCCGAAGACATGAAGGACAAGGTCCTGCAGAATCTGGACGCCGCCGGGCGCTACCTTGCGCAAATTCCGGAAGACCGCCTGGACGAACTTCTGCCGGGCCGGCCGCGTTCCTACCGCCAGTTGGTCTATCACGTCTTCAACATCGCCGACGTGTTCCTCAACCGGGTCGAGAACGATACGCCCTATACCTACGACGCCCTGAAATCCATCCTGCCCGGAACCATGAAGAGCAAACAGGATCTGCTGGATTACGGCGCGAATACCCGCACGCGGTTCGCCGCCTGGTGGGATCGCGACGGTAAGACCACGGATTTCAAGCAACCGGGCAAGGTCTATTACGGCGAAGTGACGCTCCACGAAGTTCTGGAACGCACGGGTTGGCACACAGGCCAGCACACCCGCCAGATCATCCTGATGCTGCGCGAGAAATTGGGGATCGAGCCCAACGGCCCCCTGACCGACGCCGACTTCGCGGGCTTGCCCATTCCTAAGAACGTGTGGGACAACGAACGGTCGTTCGACGAAGCCTCCTTCGCCGGACCGGCGGAAACCCGCGCGGCCGAATAAGGGCGCGACGAAAACCAACAAGAGAGGACATCCAATTGACCGATTTCACGCCCGAAGACTTGGCGGTCCTGACCCAATGGGACACGCCCACCATCTGCAACGCGCTTGAGGAAATCGTCCCGGAACGGCGCGGCCACGGCTATACCACCGAGCCTTTGGTGCCGCTTGACCCGGACCTTAAGCCGATCTGCGGCTATGCCCGCACGGCGACCATCCGCGCCGCCGAGCCGCCCAACGAAACACCGGCGGAAATGGCGGCCAAGCGCGAAGCCTATTACGAGTATATCGCCCAGGGCCCCAAGCCCAA
>DNMS01000023.1:8428-9775 GCA_003488105.1 Rhodospirillaceae bacterium | reverse complement strand
GGCGAAGTGGGCCCGTCCCACGCCTGGGTCCATGTCGTCGACATCGACTGTCAGGTGACCATCCACGGCATGACCGTGGTCACCAACAACATCATCCACGCCGACCACCATGGCGCCGTGATGATCCCTGACGAAGCGGTCAAGCAGATCCCCGAGGTCGTGGCCCGGATTACCCGCCGCGAAGCGGTCATCCTGACCGCTGCCAAGGCACCGGACTTCGACATCAACAAGTTGAAGGCCGCCATGAAAGGCGCGAAGGAGATTCACTGATCCCCTTCGGTTCCGTTCGACTGCGTTTCAGGAAAGGCCCGCCGCACCCCGGCGGGTCTTTTCTTATTTGATGCAGGCGGTCAGGGCATCGGTCACCAGGGCCGCCGTGGCGACGGTCGCCGTCGACATGGAAAAGCCCGAGCCGCCGCCGGTCTTGTCGGCGACGAAGGTGGTGAGGGCCGCCGGCGGCACCGTCTGCGCCAGGCGCTTCAGCGCGCAGGTGCAGGCCGTTTCCGTGCTGCCGCCCTTGCCCGTGCACCAGTCCATGAACTGACCGCTCAGATCGCTGGGATAGGCATCGAGGGCGCGCGCACTCTGTCCCGCGACAAGGGTCAGCAGCAGGGCGGCGGCAAGCAGGCGAAGGGTTTTCATGGCCAAAGGCTCCTTTGGATCGAAAGAAATCAGGAAATCACGTTACGGGAAATCAGGTAGCGGTCGAACAGGTTTCCATCGGCGTTGAAGCCCAGGCCCGGACGTTCCGCGGACAAGGTCATGTTCGGTGCGAACGGGTCGATCAGGTCGTGGGGGTTTTCTTCATACTCGATGAAGGCCGTTTCCAGCCATAATGGCTGGTCCGGGGCCGGTTCGGGCTGGGCGGCGATGATATGGGCCGTCGCCACGTAACCGGGGCCCCAGTAGAAACTGTGCGGCACGACGCGCAGGCCCGCCGCGCGGCCCAGGGGGAACACGTCCTTCATCGTCGACACGCCGCCCATCTTGGCGACCGAAGGCTGAATGATGTCGAACGCACCCGATTGAATGGCGCGGGCGAATTCGGTCAGGGACGCGATGTTCTCGCCGCCGGAAATCCCCGTGCCTTCGCGGCGCACGCGGGCCAGCCCGTCGAAATCCTCGGGCGGCCAAACCGGTTCTTCCAACCACAGAAAGCCGCCCTTCACATGTTCCCGTTCCTTTAACTCACGGGCCACGCCGCAGGCTTCCTCGACGGTCCAGGGGCAGTTGACGTCAAGGGTGATGGCGACCCCTTCGGGTGCCGCTTCGCGCGCGGCCATGAAGGCCGGCATGTCGCGTTCGTGCAGCTTGACCATGGGAAAGCCCAGTCCGGCGGCGCGGTCC
>DNMS01000023.1:7527-8198 GCA_003488105.1 Rhodospirillaceae bacterium | reverse complement strand
CCCAGTCCGGCGGCGCGGTCCGTGTTGCGGGCGATGGCGTCCCGGTCACCGCCATAGCGCATGAGCGAGGCATAACGGGTGACCGTCGCGTCGCCCGCCGGGCCGCCCAGCATCTGGTACAGCGGCTTGCCCGCGCGCTTGGCCCGCAGGTCCCACAGCGCGGTATCGAGGGCCGACAGCGCGTACATGCAGGGCCCATGACGGCCGAAGCCGAAAAACGACTTATGGGCGCCGTCCATCAGGGCGTCCAAATCCGTCTCGTCGCGGCCGATGAACCAGGGGGCGATCAGGTCCTTGAGCATCGCCTCCGTGCCGGGGTTGGAGAAATGGCCGAAGCCCTCGCCCCAGCCCTCGAGCCCATCCGCCGTCTCGATACGGACCATCAGGGATTCGTTGACGACCCAGGGATTGGTGTTCAGGCCGGGACGCATGCCCTGGCGCGGACCGTCCGTATCAAAGGGAACGCCGACGCGGAGGATTTCAATGGATGTGATGGTCATGGATCAGGCTCTTGGTCTTGGGGGATGGATAACGGTGGGTGAAAATGGAACCGGCCCCGAAGGGCCGGTTCGACGTCATGGTGTCGGCGATTCTTTAGATCAGCGGTGCTTTTCGCCCAGCAGATGCAGGGCTTCGTGCAGCGCCTTCAGGCTTTCGCCGTGCTTGCCGGC
>DNMS01000023.1:6529-7396 GCA_003488105.1 Rhodospirillaceae bacterium | reverse complement strand
GCTTCCTTGACGTGCTTGACGTCCTTCGGGCAATGGCCGGCGTAGGCAGGGGACGCGGCAAGCAGGAATGCGGCCGCGGCGGACAGGATCAGCTTGTTCATGGCATCAGCCTCCCAGACTGTGGATAAGCCCCAAGTATCTCACGGAACGGGAAGCCGGGAAATCCGCATTATCTGATGTTCGCGATCTCGTGATCGTGGCGCCGGGACAGCAGAACCTGCGCCAGGATCGCGCCGATCAAGGCCATGAACATATCCCACTGGCTGTCCCACACGTCGCCCTGGGTACCCAGGAATTCCGCCGCCCCCTGCCCCAGGAGCACCGCCGCCCACCATTCGATCAACTCGTAAAACGCGCTGAAGGCCAGACAGATGCAGGTCACGACGAAGAACAACATGCGTCCGCGGGACAGGAAGCCCTTGCGGATCAAAACCTCCCGCGCCAGGAGCGCCGGCACGAAGCCCTGGAAGAAATGCCCGATGCGATCGTAAGGATTACGCGCCAAATCAAACAGATCCTGCAACCAGAACCCCGGCGGCACATGGGCATAGGTGTAATGGCCGCCCAGGATCAGCACCAGGCCGTGCAGAAAGGCCAAGCGGTAGAGCAGCGGCGTCAGAGGAAAGCTACGCTGGGTCGCCGCCATCAGGATCAGGGCGATCATCACCGGCAGGACCTCCATGAACCAGGTCAGGCGGTCCGCCGGGCCGATGGCGGAACCCCCCAGCGCCACCAGCCACAACAGGCCGAGAACGGCAGGTTCGCGGACCCCGGCGGTGCTCATGCCATGTCCGCCAGGCGGTCCAGGTGATGGGCCCGGTCGCCGAAGCTATGGTCGATCATGGTCAGGCGCTTGAAGTAATGGCC
>DNMS01000023.1:0-6413 GCA_003488105.1 Rhodospirillaceae bacterium | reverse complement strand
CTTGGCCTTGGCCTGGGAGGCCGCGCGGCGGGCGGCGGCGCGGTCGTCCGCGTCCTGGCGCACGGCGGCCATGTAGGCGAGCGAGCGGGTCAATTCCGTTTCCATGTACATTTCCGTGGCGCGGTGTTGCAGGGCCTGGAAATCGCCCAAGGGTCGGCCGAACTGTTTGCGTTCCTTCAGAAACGCAACCGTATCACGTGTGAGGGCGGCCATCAGCCCCGCGGCCTCGGCCGAAACCAGGGCCGCCGCCCGGTCGACCACCGCTTCGGCCAGAGCCAGGCCGCCATCAACATCACCCAAAATACCTTCGGCGCCGACCTGCACGCCTTCCAAGGTCACGTCGCCGGCGCGCAGCCCGTCGACCGTGGCGTAATCCGTGACCGTCACCCCGGGGGCATCGGCATCGACCAGGAATATCGTGATCCCACCGCCGTCCCGCTCGGCACCGGACGTCCGCGCCGTCACCGCGATCTTGTCCGCCGTCCCGGCATGGAGGGCGACGGTCTTCGCACCGTCCAGAACAAACCCGCTTCCATCCGCCTTGGCCCAGGTCCGCACGTCGTTGAGGTCGTAGCGCGACTGCGCTTCCGAATAGGCGAAGGACAGATGCAATTCCCCCGCCGCCAGGCGCGGCAGCAGGTCTGCCTGAATATCCGGGGACGCGCCGTCGCGGATCAACGTGCCGCCCAGCACCACGGTGGCCAGGAACGGTTCGACCGCCAGGCCGCCGCCCATGGCTTCCATCAGGATCGCCATGTCGACCGTGCCGCCGCCGATGCCGCCCAGATCTTCGGGAATGCCGAGCGCCAGCCAGCCCATATCGGCGAAGCGCGCCCAGGTCTCCCGGCAGAACCCGCCCGGCAGGGCCTGATGCTTGCACCGGACATCGAGACCGTAATCGTCGCGAAAGAAGCGTTCCGCCATGTCGCGGATCAGAATTTGTTCGTCGGAGAAGGTGAAGTTCATCTGGTCAGGCCTTGGTCTGCGAATTTTATTCCCGGTCGTCACCCCCGCGAAAGCGGGGGTCCAGTAACATCGCCCTGGATTCCCGCTTGCGCGGGAATGACGAAGAATGGAGTGAGAGCACCATCATGTTCAAAGGCCGAGGATCGCCTTGGCGATGATGCTGCGTTGGATTTCGTTGCTGCCGCCGTAGATCGAGGCCTTGCGCCAGTTGAAGTAATGACTGGCCACGGTCGCCGCATGTTCCGCCACGGGCGGGACGTCGTTGCCGGCCCCGGGCCACTCGTCGTCCAGGATACCCGGATCGAAGGCATGGGCGCGGTTGCCGACGGCTTCCAGCAGCAATTCGGTAATGCCCTGCTGCACCTGGGTGCCCTTCAGTTTGAGGATCGAGGCCTCCGGCCCCGGCTTGCGCCCGGCCGCTTCCTCGGACAGCAGGCGCAGTTCGGTCATTTCCAGGGCCGTCAGTTCGATCTCGACCTCGGCCATGCGTTCGCGGAAACGGGCGTCCTCAATCAGCGGGCGGCCGCGCTTCATTTCCTTGGCCGCGATGTCGCGGACACGTTCCATCTGTTTCTTGGAGCGCGCGACCCCGGCAATGCCGAACCGTTCGTGGCTCAACAGGAACTTGGCAATGGTCCAGCCGTCGTTTTCCTTACCCACCAGGTTCTCTGCCGGAACCTTCACGTTTTCCAGGAACACGTCGTTGATTTCCTGCCCGCCGTCTAACGTCTTGATCGGACGCACGGTGACGCCCGGCGTCTTCATGTCGATCAGCAGGAAGGAAATGCCCTGCTGCTTCTTGCCCTCGGTCGAGGTCCGCACCAGGCAGAAGATCCAGTCCGCGTATTGCGCCAGGGTGGTCCAGGTCTTCTGGCCGTTGACGATGTAATGGTCGCCGTCGCGCACCGCCCGGGTCGTCAGCGACGCCAGGTCCGATCCCGCGCCCGGTTCGGAAAAGCCCTGGCACCACCAATCCTCGCTGGCCAGGATGCGCGGCAGGTAATGCGCCTTTTGTTCATCCGTGCCGAATTCGATCAGCACCGGGCCCAGCATCTTGAGTCCGAAGGTGATGAGCCGCGGGCTCGACGCCGCCGCCAGTTCCTCCTCGTACAGAAAGCGCTGCACGGGCGACCAGCCGGGGCCACCGTATTCCTTGGGCCAGCTGGGGGCGATCCAGCCCCGTTCATGGAGGATACGCTGCCAGACGACATAGTCGTCCTTCACCAGCTTCAGGCCGAGATCAACCTTGCGCTTGGTTACGGGTGGGATGTTGGCGCGCAGGAATTCGCGCACCTCGTTCTGAAAGGCCAATTCTTCTGGCGTCAGGTTCAGGTCCAATGTTTGCGTCTCCCGCTGCGGTCCGCCGTTACCAGGTTCCCTGGGCGGCAAATCCGTTCTGCATTTCCGCTTCGATGGTGCGCGCCACGTTGACCAGACGCGGTCCCCATTCCGCCTCCAGCTTCTCCGGCTTGTGCAGAAAGGCCGGACCGCCGCAGTTGAGCGCCATGACCGTGGCCCCGTCCAACGAGCGGAGCGGCACGCCAACCGCGTTGACATCGTGCTGCCATTCGCCGAAGGACGTACAGAACCCCTGCGTCGCGACCTGCTGGACGGCGCGTTCGACGCCCTTCGCCATGGTCGGCCAAGCCGGCCCCGCGCGTTCCGCCATGGCCGTCATCAGATAGGCGCGCTCATTCTCGGGAATGGCCGCCAGAAAGGCCCGGCCCATGGCCGTGGTGGCGATGGGGATGTGTGAGCCGATATCCAGGCGCAGCGTCACCGAACCGGCGTCGCGGGCGTGTTCCAGATAGACCATGTTCAGGCGGTCGCGGGAGCCCAGGGCGAGCGACAGGCCGGAGGTATTGGCAAGTTCCTGCAGGTAGGGCCGCGCGATCTTGCGGATGTCCATATTGGCGAGCAGCGAATAGCCCAGCGACAGCACCCCCGGCCCCAGCCGGTATTTGCCCAGGCGTTCCGCATGGACCAGATAGCCCAGCCGCGTCAGGGTATGGGTCAGGCGCGACACCGTCGGCTTGGGCAAGCTCGTGCGCTCGGCGATGTCGCCGTTGCCAAGCACGCCGTCGCCCGGTTGGAACGCGCGCAGCACGCTGAGCCCCCGCGCCAGGGCGGTGACGAATTGCCGGTCTTCAGTTTCGGTGGCTTCGGGATAATCGTCCAGCGGCGGGGCGCTGCGGTCGGCACGGCCGGTCATTTATCTGCGTCGACGCGGATGCGCGCCGCCTCCCATTTCCGGTCCGGGACGGGAATATTCACGCCCGGACGGACGGCACTTTGTCATGGCGGAATGACTTGGTCAATTTTCGGAATTTAATTTTGCCATGCGAAACTAATACCTATTTCTGCTCACCTCGCCAGGCTGACCGCACAGGCGTGCGCGCCGCCCCGGATGAGGAAAACCCGCCGCGATGGCCCGCGACTATGCCGTTTGGTCTAGTGAATTGACCGTCTTCGTACTTGTCTGCAATCAAAGAGGACCGTAATATTCTTTGCATGTTGCACTGCAGCATCAACGGACTGCTCCGTGGGGGAGGAATTCTTGCTGACACGCCGATACGGCACCTTGGCGGACGATCGGCCCAGGCGGGTCATCCGTGACCTGATTGGAGCCCGACACATGACGACGGACAAAACCTGATGGACGCCGCCAAAGTCGACATCGTCTGGGTGCTCACCGCGTCGGCATTGGTCTTTATGATGCAGGCCGGCTTCTGCTGCCTGGAAAGCGGCTCCGTCCGCTCGAAAAATTCGATCAACGTGGCGGCCAAGAACTTCGCCGACTTCTGCATCTCTGCCGGGGTGTTCTGGTTCGTCAGCTTCGGCCTGATGTTCGGCGCCAGCCTGGGCGGCCTGATCGGATCCGAGAATTTCCTGTTCTCCCTGACCGATCCCAAATCGGCGACCTTCTTCGTCTTCCAACTCATGTTCTGCGGCACGGCGACGACCATCGTGTCCGGCGCCATCGCGGAACGCGCACGCTACACGGGGTATTTGCTGATCAGCCTTGTCGTCGCCCTTCCCATTTACCCCGTGTTCGGCCATTGGGCCTGGGGCGGGGCTTTCGGCGGCGACCCGGGATGGCTGGCGGCGCTTGGCTTCGTCGACTTCGCCGGCGGCACGGTGGTCCATTCCGTGGCCGGCTGGGTCAGCCTGGCCGCGGTGATGATCATCGGCCCCCGCACCGGGCGGTTCGACGGATCGGGCGCGCCCTTTCGCAGCCATTCCCTGCCCCTGGCGGCGCTGGGCGTGTTCATCATCTGGGTCGGCTGGATCGGGTTCAACGGCGGCAGCACCCTGGCGGCCACGGACAAGGTGCCGCATGTCATTCTCAACACCGTTCTTGCGGGTGCCTTCGGCGGCCTGGGCGCGATGTTGCTGGGCCCCCTCATCATGAAGCGGCTTGACGTGCCGACCATGCTCAACGGTGCGCTCGCCGGTTTGGTCGCGATCACCCCGGCGGCCCATTGCGTATCGACCGCGGGCGCGGTGCTTATCGGCGCCGTCGGCGGCGGGCTCTGCGTTGTGACCTCGCTGCTGCTCGACCGATGGAAGCTCGACGACGTGGTTTATGCCTTTCCCGTGCACGGCGTCGCCGGCGTATGGGGAACCATGGCGGTCGCCTTCCTGGGCGACCTGGAAACGCTCGGCACCGGCCTCGACCGCTGGGGGCAGTTCGTCGCCCAGGGCACCGGCGTGCTGACAGCCGCCGTCTGGGCCTTCGGCAT
This sequence comes from Rhodospirillaceae bacterium, assembly GCA_003488105.1. The sequence goes on along the minus strand of DNMS01000023.1, from coordinate 1,704 downwards.
CAGCTACATCCTGCTGTCGCTCATCAACAAGTTCGTGCCGTTGCGCGTGTCGCCCGAGGCCGAACGCATCGGCCTGAACGTCAGCGAACACAACCAGTCCACGGAACAACTCGACATTCTGCGGTCCATGGAGGTGCAGCGCCTGACCGGCGATTTCTCCCGGCCTATTCCGGTCGAGCCCAATTCCGACATCGGCGATATCGCGCGCCAGTACAACCTGGTGCTCGAAAACCTGTATTCCGCGAAGATGGAGGCCGAACAGGCCAGCAAGGCGAAGTCCAACTTTCTCGCCTCCATGAGCCACGAGTTGCGCACGCCGTTGAATGCCATCATCGGGTTTTCAGAAATGATCAACCGGCAGTATTTCGGCCCCCTGGGATCGGAGAAATACCACGAGTATGCCGGTGACATCATGCACTCCAGCCGCCATCTGCTGTCTCTGGTCGACGATATCCTCGACTTGTCGAAGATCGAGGCCGGGCGCAACACCCTCAACCGGTCCCTCATCGATATCCCCGCCCTGTTCGACGATTGCCTGCGGGTCGTCACCGGGGCCATCGACTGCAATCAGATCTATTTCGATATCAAGGTGCCGGAGACGGTCTCGAAGCTTTTCGCGGACGAGCGGGCGATCAAGCAGGTCGTTCTCAACCTGCTGTTCAACGCCGTGAAGTTCACGCCGCCGGGCGGCCTGGTGACCTTGGGCGCCCACGAGGAGGCCGACCGCCACATCCTTGAGGTCTCCGATACCGGCAAAGGCATTCCCGACGAAAAGCTGGAACGCGTGATCGAGCCGTTCCAGCAACTGCATTCCGATCCGCACATTGCTCAACTGGGCACGGGGCTTGGCCTGACCATCGCCAAGGCCCTGACCGAGGCCCACGACGGCGAACTTCAGATCGACAGCCGTGTCGGGCGCGGCACTACCGTGCGGGTGCTCCTGCCGATCCGCACGGCGGCCGACGCGAAGTAGCGGGCCCAACCGAACGGACAACCAGCGGCCTTATTCCTTCGATCGCGAACGTCCCAAAACAATGGCCGGGATCAGGGTCAGCGCGAAGATCAGGGCGACCTGGCGGAATGAATCGTGGAACGCGAAGGTATTGGCCTGGGCGTAAAGAACGCGGCCCAGGAAATCCAAGGCCATGGCGCCGTCGGCGGGGGCCGGCACGCCGCCCGCGTTCAACAGGTCGCGCACCTTGTCCAGCATCTCCGCCGTCGGCCCCTTGGCGTTGGTCTGGGTCGCGGTCAGGAAATCGGCGTGATAGGCGGTCCGCATTTCGATCGTCACGGCCGTCAGGTTGACACCGAAGGCGCCGCCCATCTGGCGGAAGAAATTGAAGGTTCCCGCCCCTTGCGCGATCTTGTCCGCCGGCACGGCCGACAGCGCCGCCTTGCCCATGTTGGGGGAAATCAGGCTCATGGAACCGCGCGTCCACATGGCCAGCAGCGCCACCGTCACGAAGCCCGTGTTGACGTCGATGGTCGCCAGCGCCATGGCCGCCACGGCGAAGGTGCTGCAACCGACGATGATCGGCCAATGGGGCGGAACCGCATCGGCAAGCCGCCCCGAGGCCTGCATCATCATGACCAGCAACAGCCCCGCCGGCACCAGGACCAGGCCCGCCTTGGTCGCCGTGTAGCCCTGGATGGTCTGGGTGAACAGCGGGATCGAATAATTGGTCGCGAAATTACCGAGCCCGA
>DNMS01000012.1:6147-6964 GCA_003488105.1 Rhodospirillaceae bacterium | reverse complement strand
GTAAATCAGCACAAAGGCGCCACCGCCGTTCTCGCCCGCGATGTAGGGGAATTTCCAGATATTGCCGAGCCCCACGGCCGACCCGGCGGCGGCCAGGACAAATCCCAGCCGCGTGGCGAAATGATCGCGCTGTGCCATACGCTGCCTCCCCGTCGGTTTTTTGATGCCGGACGCCGCCCGGCATCCAACGATTAGAATAGCTTTTGCGCGATCACAAGACTGACGGGGACGGTGATCAGGCTCAACAGTGTCTGTAAGGTGATCATACTGGCGGCCAATGGCGCGTCGCCGCCCATCTCGCGGGCGATGGTGAAGGATGACGGCGGCATCGGCATCACTGCGAAGATGGTGATGACATAGGCGGGCACGCCGGTGATCCCCAGTTGCCAGCACATGGCCCAGGCGGCCGCCGGGAAGACCAGGAACTTGACCGCCGTGGCAAGCGCGATGGGGGCGACCGAGGCCTTCATCTCGTGCAGGCGAATGTTCGCGCCGACGGCCAGAAGCACGATGGGCAGGGCCGCGCGGCCGAGCATGCCCGTTGCTTCGTGGACCACCGGAATTTCTCCGATCCCGATGTACTGAACGCCCATGCCCAAGGCCACCGAAAGGATCAGGGGATTGCGCGCCAGATCCCGGGCCACGGGGGCCCACAGGCTGCCGCCGCCGCCCTGGTGCAGCATGATGTTCATCAGGCTGATGATCAGGACATTGGTCGGCGGGATCAGCACCGCCGTGCACAGCGCGGCCACGGCCAGTCCATCCGCGCCGAACAGGCGTTCGGCGATGGCGAGCGCGATGAACGTGTTGTGGCGGG
>DNMS01000012.1:1581-6061 GCA_003488105.1 Rhodospirillaceae bacterium | reverse complement strand
ATGTGGCGGGCCGAGCCCTGCAGGATGCTGGTCGCCTGGGGCCGGTTGAAGCCGAGCGCCAGACCCAGGACCAACGACACGACGACCGCCGCGACAAGCCCTGTCAGAATGATCGCCGCGAGTGGGCCGAGGAAGCCACCGGCCAGTTCTGTGGTCGAGGTCTTATAGAACAACAGGCTCGGGAACAGCACCCAGTAGACCAGCTTGTCGTTCAGGTTCCAGAACTCGATCGACGGAATGCCGTTCCGGCGCAGAAGGTTGCCCAGAACGATCAGCACGAAGATCGGCAGGATCGCCCATAGGATGTTGAGCATCGCCGGTTCCCGCCGTCAGCCGGCTTTGGCCGCGCGCTGGCGTTTCCGCCGCCGCTGGGCCGCCAGGTTCAATATCTCGACCAGCATGGAAAAGGCGATGGCGAAGTACAGGTATCCACGCGGAATGTGGAAATGCATGCCGTCGGCGACCAAGGCCATGCCGACCAGCAAGAGGAAGGCGAGGGCCAGCATCTTGGTCGTCGGATGATCCTGGATGAAGCGTGCCACCGGACCCGACGACCACATCATGATCACCATGGCGATCACGACGGCGGTGATCATCACCGGCAGCTGGTCCGACATGCCGACGGCGGTGACCACGCTGTCGATGGAAAACACGATGTCGAGCACGATGATCTGGCCGACCACCGCACCGAAGGCGGCCGCCTTGGTGACGGGGGCTTCTTCCTCGTCGCCTTCGATGGTGTTGTGGATCTCATGGGTGCCCTTGGCCAACAGGAACACGCCCCCGGCCAGCAAGATCACGTCGCGCCAGGACACGACATGGTCAATGAAGGGGATGGTGAAGATGGGGGCCGTCAGACCGATGATCCAGGCGATGGAGGCAAGCAGAACGATTCGCATGCCGAGCGCGGCCGCCAGGCCCAGCTTGCGCGCCTTTTCCTGCTGCGCGGCGGGCAGTTTGGCGGCGATCACGGAGATGAAGACAAGGTTGTCGATGCCGAGAACGATCTCGAGCGCCGTCAGGGTGAACAGGCTGAGCCAGAGGTTCGGATCTGCGAAGTCCATGGGCGTCTCCTTCGGAAACGGGGCGGATCAGCGTATCAGAAAACGGCGCGGCGGATCAGGTTCAGGCCGATCAGGAACAGCAGCACCAGCATGGCGCGGCGAAAGGCCTCTTCATTGATGTGCCGGCGGATGCGTTCGCCGGCCAGAATGCCCGCCATGCCGGGAACGCAGGCCGCCGTCGACAGCCAGACGTTCGACGGGTTCAGAACCCCGTTGGACCAGTAGAACGCGGCCAGCGGCACGGCGCCGGTGACATAGACCAAGGCGACGGCGCGCACCCAGACGTCCTTGGGCAGCCGCAGCATGACCAGATACATGATGATCGGCGGGCCCCAGACGGTGGACAGACCGCCCAGCAGACCGCCGGTAACGCCGGCCAGCGGCCCGGCCCAAAGCCGGGTGCGCGGCGTCAGGGGATCCAGATGCGGCTTCCACATGTTCGACGCGGCAAAGGCCGCGACGATGCAGCCGAGCACCAGGAACACCCCCTTGGTATCCATGCCGGCCAGCATCCGCGAGCCCAGGAACAGGCAGGGCAGGAACACGGCGATCAACAGCCAGTGTTCCTTCAGCGTCTCCATCCAGCCGCTGGACCGGATCGCCTGCCACAGGTTGGTGACCAGGATCGGCATGACGACGAAGGCGATGGTGTCCTTGGCCGGCAGCAAATCGAACGTGAAGATGATCGACATGGTGATGATCGGCAGGCCGATCCCGGAAATGCCCTTCATGGTGCCGCCAAGAAATATGGCGAGTGCCAGCAAGGCCAGCGTCACCGGCGGTTGCCCGAGAATATCCAGCATGCCTAGGCGGCCATCCGAACGGTTTCCGTCGCCAGCGCGTCCAGCGCCGCGTCGTCGATCAGCGCAGGGGTCTTGGGCGTCAGGATCATGGCGCCGCGGTCCATGCGGATGGGGTCGGCGAACAGGGTCTGGTGCGGCTTCAGAAAGCCGTTCATTTCCCCGGCGTTGGAAATATGGCTGCGCGCGATGCAGGCTTCCATCCAGCATCCCGGGTCGGCGGCCACGCCGTTGCCGAGAACCGGCTCCATCCCCAGTTCGCGGATGCGGGTCAGTTGCTCGGCCAGGGCGGCGAGCGATCCCGCCTTCATCAGTTTCAGCTTCACGAACCGGGCACTGCCGCTTTCCGCCGCGCGCTCGATCTCGGCCGGCCCATAGATGCTTTCGTCCAGCATCATGGGCACGGCGGAAATATCTGAAACGGCCTTGGCCGCGTCCCAGTCGTCCATGTGGCAGGGCTGTTCGAACAGTTCGATATGATCGGGGGCGAGAATGCGGGTGAAGGCCAGGGCGTCGGCCTGGGAAAATCCCTGGTTGCCGTCGATGCGCAGCTTCAGGGTCCCGGCGGGCAGGCGGCCGACTTCGTCCTGGATGAATTTCAGACGCTTGGCGTCGGACTCCCATTCGAACCCGACCTTGACCTTCACCGTGCCGTAACCGGCCTGGCGGTGACGTTCCAGCTCAGCCACGATGCCGGCCTCATCGGACGCACTGAGGATCGCCAGAAGCGGCACGGGGGTATCCTGGGTGATGTTCAGGAAAGGGCTGCCTTCCGCCATCTCAATGGCGGTCACCACGGAAGACACGGCAAAAGGCGCCTTCTTGAGATGAGTGAGGGCCAACTCCTTGGCCGACGCGGCGTCCCGTCCCTTTATCGCCGTCGCCAATTCCCGGACCTTGGCCCAGGCGCTGTCGATGGTTTCGGAGGTATAGCCGGTCAGGATCGTCGCTTCGCCGAAGCCGTATTCGCCGCCGTTGCCGTGGACGGTGACCAGGATGGTGTCGAAGGCGGTGACGGCGCCGAAGGCAAGCTTGTACGGCACCTTCAGGGGCAGCGACAGTCGGCGCAGGGTAATTTTGGAAATGATCATGGCGGGCGGTCTTGTGGATGGTGTGGGCGGTATCGACGGCGGCCATCATAACGGTTTCGCCCCGTGCCGCCAGCCATCTTGCTGACATGTCGTGCCGGCAGGCTTGAAAACCGGACCTTTTCAGCCGTTCCTGCCCTCTGGCCCTGGGGCCGGGGTGCTCTATAATGACCTTTAGATCGGGGCGGGAGGCCTTCACATCCATTGCGAGGACCGAAATCCATGAGCGAACAGAACGGCAAGAACAGCACAGCCAAACCGGCGGCCAAACCGGCGCCGAAGGCGGATAGCAAGACGGCGGCGGCCCCGGACCCGGCGGCCAAGACGGCGGCTGACGGCGCTGCCAAGAAGTCCGCCTTGGGCGGGCTTTCCAGCGCCATCGGCATGGACGGGTCGGCAGCCACCTGGAAGCGTGTCGCCCTGGCGTTGTTCGTGGTGGCCGGCCTGGCCATCGTCGCGGCGGTCGACTATGCATCGGATGTGTCCCAGGCCCAGGATGACATGTCCCGTCTGCGTGCCCAGGTCGCCGAGGAACGCATCGCCATGAAAGCGGCGCAAGACAAGTTCATGAAGGAATCCGCGGACATCGCGGAAGCCGTGGCGAAGAAGAAGGAAGAGCTGGCGGCGACCCAGGCCGATATCGACAAGCGCCGGGCCGAGGCCCAGGAGCTGGAGGCCAAGCTGTCGAGCCTTTATACGGAAACCAAGACAGCCCTGGAGGCGGCGTCGGAAGCGGCCCGCAAGCAGGCCGACGCCCAGACCGCCCTCGACAAACTGAACGCCGAGCGCGCCAAACTGGCCGCCCAGATCAAGTCCGGGCGCGAGAACCTGGGGGCCTTGGAAAAGGACGCCGACAGCATGATGAAGGGGCTTAAGGACACGATCTCCCGCATCAAGGGCGCCCTCGACAAACTCTGACCGACCACCTGATCGACTAAGGACTTTACGACATGACGGCATACCGCGCGGCGGTGATCGGCCTCGGCGCCATGGGCATGGGCATGGCGAAATCCCTGGTGACGGCGGGCATCGACACGGCCGGCTGCGACCTGTCCGAGGATGCGCGCAATATCTTCGCCGCCGCCGGCGGCCGCGCCGTTCAAACCCCGGCCGAAGCCGCCCAGGGGGCGGACGCCGTCGCCGTGGTCGTCGTCAACGCCCAGCAGGTGGAGGCGGTCCTGACCGGCCCCGACGGGGTGCTCGATGCTTTGGTTCCGGGAGCGGTGGTCCTCGGCTGCGCCACCATGCCGCCAGACACGGCTGTTTCCCTGGCCAGGATGGTCGAAGCCAAGGGGGCGCTCTATCTGGACGCGCCGATTTCCGGCGGGCCGATCAAGTCGGCGGCGGGCAAACTGTCGGTCATGGCTTCGGGTTCCGCCGATGCCTTCGCCCAGGCCCGTCCGTTGCTCGACGCCGTGGCGGAAAAGGTGTTCGAACTGGGCGACGGCCCCGGCCCCGGATCGACCATGAAGATGGTCAACCAGCTGCTGGCCGGTGTGCATATCGCAACGGCCATGGAGGCCATGGC
>DNMS01000012.1:0-1377 GCA_003488105.1 Rhodospirillaceae bacterium | reverse complement strand
TCGGCGGGCAATTCCTGGATGTTCGAAAACCGCGTCCCCCATGTGCTGGACGGTGATTACAGCCCGAAAAGCGCCGTCGATATCTTCATCAAGGATCTGGGCATCGTGCTGGCGCAGGGCGAACAGCTGGGCTTTCCCTTGCCGATTTCAGAAACCGCCTTCCACCAGTATCAACAGGCCAAGGACATGGGTCTGGGCCGGCAAGACGATGCCTCGCTCATCAAGGTCTATCAACGGGATGGCGGATTCCCGTTGCCCGGAGAGCCCGGGGACGAGGGCTGACCTCCGGCTGCTTCTTGCCTCTTGCCATCCTATGGATGAATATTAGCCGATCCGGGGATCGTTACGATCCCTGAACCGATTGAGGCAACAGGGGATTTTTGGGGGCATGCCGCTTTCGACCTATCTGCCGGAAGAAATGGGCTCCGTCGCCATCGCCCCCCTGGGACCGGTGGAGGCGGGCAGCTTCCAATCCTTCTTCGTCATCTACACGGCTGGAAAGTTCGGGATTGATGATTCCGGCTCGCTCAAGATCGTGCATCGCTTCGCCTCCGACCTGGGCAGGTTGCAGATGGACGACCCGGAAGCCGCCAATTACGTTTCGGCCCAGGCGTCGAACGGCGCCGTCCTGCACATGGAATACGACCTCAAGCGCAACTTCCGGCCCTGGGACAAGACGCTCTACATCAAGGTCGTGCGCGGGTTCCTGTCGGAAGGCGACCGCATCGTCATCCGTGTCGGCGACCGCCGGTTCGGCGGGCCCGGGGTGCGCATGCAGACCTTTCAGGAAAAGGAATTCCAGTTCCGCATTCTGGTCGATGCCTTCGCGACCTACGACTACGTCGAACTGCCGGACACGCCGTCCATCGAGATCACCTCCGGCCCGCCCGTCCTCTACAAGGCCGTGCTGCCGACGTTAAAGCGGGTGGGGGAGACCTTTTTGCTGGGCCTCAAGGGCGAGGACCGCTGGGGCAATCCGTCTGCCAAATGCGAGGATACCTTTCGCGTGACGTCGACCCGCCCGGTCGAAAATCTGCCGGACGAAATTTCCTTTTATCCCGGTCAGGCATCGGTGCAGATCGACGGTCTGCGCGCGGAAGAGGAAGGCGACCTGTGCATCGACCTGATCGACATGGACGGCAATGTGGCGGCACGCTCCAACCCGCTGCGTGTGTTGGCCAAGACCAGCCGCGTCAGCTTCTGGGCCGACCTGCATGGCCAGTCTCAGGAAACCATCGGCACCAATAATGCGCGCTCCTACTTTTCCTTCGCTCGCGACAGGGCGTTCCTGGACGCCACGGTGCATCAGGGCAACGATTTTCAGATCACGTCGGAATTCTGGGACGAACTGAACAGCCTGAGCCGGGAGTTCACCGT
>DNMS01000289.1:9543-12689 GCA_003488105.1 Rhodospirillaceae bacterium | reverse complement strand
CCATGCGTTCACGGCGGCCGTAATTGACATTCGTCAGGGCGGCGTGGATGCCGTCGCGCGCCGCCTGCTTATGGGTCGGCGGCACACCGTCTTCCATATCGAAGATTACGGCATCGATGGCCAGGGTCGCGGCCTTGGCGGTCTTGCGGGGCTCATGCCCCGGCAACAACAGGAACGTTCGGCGTGCGGTTTCCGGCATGGTTTCCTCCGATCGGCGCGGCCTGGATGGGCGCCCTTGCCCCGTTGCTATCAGGTCACCGCAAGGCGGTGAAACAGGAAGGCCGGATAGGCATATATGATTTTCTTATGGCCCCAGGCGGGCCGGCGGAAGACAATGCGCCCCGCATCTTGAACAAGGCTTCGCCCATGGAAACCCGCCGCCTGGACTATTTCGTGCGCATCGTCGACGCCGGTAGCATTTCCCGCGCCGCCCAGGACCTGGGCCTGGCGCAACCGGCGCTGAGCCAGCAGGTGGCGATTCTGGAACAGGACGTAAAGGCGCAGTTGCTGCACCGCTCGCGCCAGGGCGTCACGCCCACGGCCGCCGGGCGCCAGTTCTACCGCCAGGCGCGGATCATCCTGCGCCAGGTCGCGGAGGCGCGGAGCCTTGTCACGGCGGCGGAGGAAAGCCTGGCCGGCACTGTCGCCGTCGGCTTTCCCAACAGTGCGGCGGCGATCCTCTGCCTGCCGCTGATCGCCCGCCTGAACGCCGAACACCCGCAGATCGAGCTACAGATCACGGAAGGCTACAGCGCCATGCTGACCGACATGGCGCAGAAAGGGCAACTCGACATGTCCGTGCTTTATCAGGAAACCCCGCCGCCCGGTATGACGATCACGGGCTTATGGATCGAAGACCTGCTGCTGGTCAGCCCGCCGGGATCGGCGCTGGGCAACCGCGTGCCGCTGGAAACCGTCGCCCGCGTTCCCATGATTGTCCCAAGCCCGGCCAACAGCACCCGCATCGCCCTTGATAAATGCCTGGGGGAGCGGAGGCTTTCGGCCAACGTTGCCTTGCAGGCGGATTCCCTCGTGACCCTGAAGAAAGCCGTTCATCAGGGCATGGGGCATACGATCCTGCCCTGGCCCGCAGTGGCGGAGGAGGTTGAAAAAGGCCTGCTGGCCGTGGCCGCGTTCGCCGATGCGCCGCTTCACCGCACGGTCGCCCTTTGCACGCCCGACGCCGTGCCGCCGAGCCCCGCCCGCGACAAGGTCGCGACGACCATCCGCGCCATCGCCGCCGACGCCCTTGCCACGGGCCGCAACCTGGGCATGCGATCGTCACCGTAACCATATGGAAGACGGGGCCATTTCCTTCCGCGCCGGTTTCTGACACGATCACGCCCTGGTCGGGAGATTCCATGTTCCTCAGCGTCTTCGATATCTTCAAGGTCGGCATCGGCCCGTCGTCGAGCCATACGGTCGGCCCCATGCTGGCGGCGCACCGCTTCGTCAGGCGCATGGAACGTCAGGACACCCTGATGACCGTGACCGCCGTGCGGGCGACGCTGTACGGTTCCCTCGCCTTTACCGGCAAGGGCCACGCCACGGACCGGGCGGTGATTCTGGGCCTGATGGGCGAAACGCCGGACGCCGTCGACCCCGACGCCGTCGACGGCCTGATCGCCGACATCACCCGGACCAAGCGCCTGAAACTGGGCGGCGGGCCGGAAATTGATTTCGACCCGGACCGGGATATCGTTTTCGATTATGGCCCCGCCCTGCCGGGCCATGCCAACGGCATGGTCATGGCCGCCTGGATGGGCGGCGGCGAAAGCACGCAAGACAGCGACCGCCCGCCGGACAAGGAGCGCGCCTATTATTCCATCGGCGGCGGCTTCATCGCCACGGACGATGAATTCGCGGCCGCGACGGAAACCGCCGACGTCGCCGGCTCCGAGCCCGACACCGTGCCCCATCCCTTCGCCTCGGCGGCCGAGATGCTGACCATGGGCGACGCTGCAAAGCTCAGTGTCGCCGCGATGAAGCGGGCCAACGAGCTGACGCATATGAACGCCACGGAGCTGGATGCCGGCCTGGACCGCATCTGGGCCGCCATGAACGCTTGTATCGAGCGCGGCGTGACGCAAGAAGGCATCCTGCCCGGCGGGCTCAAGGTCAAGCGCCGGGCCAAGGCGATCTGGGACGGCCTGCAAGCGGACAAGAAACGCAATTTCCGCCTGGAACACACGGTCATGGATTGGATCAGCGTCTATGCGCTGGCGGTGAACGAGGAAAACGCCGGCGGCGGGCGCGTCGTCACGGCGCCGACCAACGGGGCGGCCGGGATCGTGCCCGCCGTCGGGCGCTATTACCTGGATTTCTGTCCCGACGCGTCGATGGCGGGCATCCACGACTACCTTTTGACCGCGGCCGCGATCGGCGGCATCGTCAAGTCCAACGCCTCGATCTCCGGTGCGGAGGTCGGCTGCCAGGGCGAGGTCGGATCGGCCAGCGCCATGGCGGCGGCGGGCCTGGCCGCCGTTCTAGGCGGCACCAATGCCCAGGTCGAGAACGCCGCCGAGATTGCCATGGAACACCACCTGGGCATGACATGCGATCCCGTGGGTGGCCTGGTCCAAGTGCCCTGCATCGAACGCAATGCCATGGGCGCGGTCAAGGCGATCAACGCCGCGTCGCTGGCGCTCAAGGGTGACGGCACCCATTTCGTGCCGCTGGACGCCGCCATCGAGACCATGCGCCAGACCGGCGAGGACATGCTGACCAAGTACAAGGAAACGTCGGAGGGCGGCTTGGCCGTCAACCTGACGGCCTGCTAGAAAATCATCGACCACAAGAAGAAACCGGAGGACGCGAGAATGCGCTTAGCGATCATCGACGACTATCAATCGGTCTGGGACCGGTTCGTGGACTGGGGACAATTAAAGGGCGTGACCGTCGTGCCCTTCCGCGACCATGTGTTCGAGGAGGCCGAGTTGATCGCGCGCCTCAGCGAGTTCGACGCCGTGCTGCGCATCCGCGAACGCACGGAATTTCCCCGCCACGTGCTGGAAGCCTTGCCGCGCCTGAAACTTCTGCTGGCCACGGGCATGCGCAACGCCCGGTCCATCGACCTGAAGGCGGCGGAGGATCAGGGCATCACCGTCTGCGCGACGACGATCCGGCATCACGATTCCACGGTCGAG
>DNMS01000289.1:3292-9357 GCA_003488105.1 Rhodospirillaceae bacterium | reverse complement strand
GTGGCTGCTGCTGCTGTCCCTGTTCCGGGGTTTCACGGGCGAGGTCGCGTCGCTGCGCGCCGGCGGCTGGCAGAGCGGCCTGGGCCTGGGGCTGGAAGGCAAGACCCTGGGCATCGTCGGTCTGGGCCATATGGGCCAGCCGGTGGCCAAGGTGGCGCAAGCCTTCGCCATGAACGTCATCGCCTGGAGCCCCAATCTGACCGCCGAGCGGGCCGCGCCCTTCGGCGTCGAAGCCGTATCCAAGGAAGACCTGTTCCGCCGCGCCGACGCGGTGACCATCCACATGCCGCTGTCGGACCGCACCATCGGCGTGGTCGGGGCCGACGACATCGCCCGCATGAAGCCGACGGCCTTTCTGGTCAACACCTCCCGCCCGCAATTGATCGACGAGGACGCCCTGGTCGCGGCCCTTCAGGCCAACCGCATCGCCGGCGCCGGGATGGACGTGTTCACGTCCGAACCCCTACCGGCCGGACATATCTACCGCACCATGCCCAACGTGCTGGCGACGCCGCATATCGGCTTCGTGACGCAGGAGAATTACGAGGTCTTCTTCCGCCAGAGCTTCGAGAACCTGCAAGCCTATCTGGACGGCGCGCCGATCCGCACGATCACGCCGGAAGTGCCTTATCTGCCCGACGCGCCGCTGGTCGACACGGCCCCCGGCGACGTCACTTAAGGTCGGGGGCGGTCAGAACCGCGCCAGGAAGCCGCCGTCGACGGCGATCACCTGACCGGTCACATAGGCCGCTTCGTCCGACACCAGAAAGCGCACGGCACCGGCGATCTCATGCGGCTGCCCCCAGCGGCCCAGGGACGTGCGCTGGGCCAACCAACCGGTGACCTCCGGGTCGTCGGCCATGGCCTGATTGGCCGCCGTCGCGAAATAGCCGGGGGCGACGGCGTTGACGGTGATCCCGTCTGCCCCCAGTTCGGCCGCCGAGGCCCGCACCAAGCCGGTCAAGCCGGCCTTGGACGCCGTATAGGCGGCATCACCCGCGCGCGCGACATGGCCGGCGATGGACGTGACATGGACGATCCGCCCGCGCCCCTTGGCCCGCATCTGCGGTGCGGCGGCGCGGGTGAGGGTGAAGCCGGCGACCAGGTTGACCTCCAACAAATCGCGCACGGCCTGGGCGTCCAGGTCGTCGAGGGGCCGGCGGTCGCGGGCCCCGGCGCAGTTGACCAGAATGTCGAGACCACGCCCGTCGCCGTCTTCCAGATCATCGATGGCCGCCAGCACAGCCCCCTCGTCGGTCACGTCCAAGGGCAACGGCCGGGCCCGGCCGCCCAGCGCGGCAACCGCATCGCAGGCGGCGTCCAACGCCGGCAAGTCGCGCCCACCGAGATAGAGCAGCGCCCCGCCCTGCCCCAATGACTTGGCAATTTCCAGGCCCAGGCCGCGGCTGGCACCGGCGACCAAGGCGGTACGCCCGGACAGACTGAAAGGTTGAGCAGAGTCGGGCATGGCGGAACCTTAGCGGGAAATGGTGGTGGATTTCCGAGGAGCCTACCCCATGGATGACCAAATTGTGAGCCTGCTTACCCTTGCAATGGTCAGATTTTCGACCCAAGCTACGAGGCATTAAGTTCGTTGGGCGGGGACGATCACCCTTTTCACAGGAGACGCCCCAACAAATGACCGGATTTTTTGAAACCCTAATCCGACCGGACAAGGAAGAGCTGGACAACATGGACCGGCGGGAAGTCGGCCGTGCGGCCAACGTTCTGCAGGTCGGGGAATTCCAGCTGCTGCAGCTCGCCTACCGCGACTGGCACGACGAAGACCTGCCTGAGTATATGGTCGACTGCCTGTTCCACGACTACATGATCCACAACGACGTGCCCCCCTGGGCCCGTCATTATGCCCGCAAAATTCTTCGCCTGGACGAATCCGGCGAGATTTCGGACGATCACCGCTACCACCGCTACGACAACGACTACGGCCCCCAGGCACCGCCGCACGGGATCAAGCGGTTTTTCGTGGCGGCCGGCATCGTGACGCTGATTTTCGGCAGCGGCATGGCGGGCGCGATCATGTCGACGGGACCGGGGGCAACTCAGTTTCCGCCCTATGTTTCGGACAAGGACATCCGGGCGGCAACGCCCGACGAGCTGACCCAACAGACACCCATCCGCACCCCGATCCCCTGACCGGCCGGTGCAGGTCTTCCATCCCGCCGCCGCCCTCGGGCGGCGGATGGGAAAGCCCGTTCTGTGTGCTTGCCTAATCGGACAAGCGCCTTTACCTTCCCGCCATGTTATTGGATTTGGGATTACCGGCGGAGCTGGAGCCGCTCGTCAACATCGTCTTCCTGTTCGTGACAGGGGCGATCACGCTGCACAGCATCCGCTACCGCGATGAAGAGGGGAAGCAGGACTTCGTGCGTCTGCTGTTCGGTTCCATCGCTGCCGTGTTCTTTTTCCTGGTTCTGTTCCAGGACGTCCTCGGCGTCGTCAAGTTCGGCTGACCCCGCCGCCAAGACTTTCCAGAAAATCGCTGAATTGAGTCAGCGCGGCAACGCGCCTTACGGCTTGTGCATGCGCTGCAGTTCGTCCTTCAGCGGCAGGCGTAGAAGACGCTTTTCCTCGGGCAGTTGAAGTTGCTTGTAGAGATATTCCGCGCGGTCGCGGATCGAGGACGGCGTGTCATCGTGGTACAGCAGCCGGTCGATGAAACCCGGGCCTTCCACGGCTTCGGCATCAATCTTCAAGGAGTCGATATAATCCGACAGGGCCTGTTCGTACCGCCCCTGGGTATCATGCACGATGCCCCGGTTGCCGTAAGCCGCCGCCAGAGCGCCGCGCCCCGTGGGGTCATCGGGATCCAAGTTGTTCTTGAGGAACTCGATGGCGTGGGTCAGGACTTTTTCCGCCGCGTCATAGCGTTGCAGTTGAATCAGGGCCGCCGCTTTGCCCAATAAGGCGCCGCGGTGATTGGGCTGCACCGCCAGGGCACGGTCAAAGTCGGCGACCGCAGCCTCGAACTCACCGCTGGACAGCTTGATGTCACCTTCCCGCACCTCGAAATCGCCGGCCGGCGTTTCGACGAAGGTGCCCCAGAACGACCACACCCCGAACATGACGAAGGTCAGCATGGCCAGGTAGATGATGAAGCGTTTGAGGATGCGGGGATTGGACAAAGCTGACATGGGTGGGGTCACTTAAACCAAGTATGGACGTAAAAATAGGAGAACACGAAACACATCAGAGCAGCGGAAATGCCCGCCCGGCGCAACAGGCGCCCGCGTTCGGCGTCGTCGACGGCGTCCTCGCCCGCCTTTTCGACGGCCCGGCGCACGGTCAAAACCCAAATGAACCGGCGCACGGGCAGGAACAAGGCGGCCATCAGGGCGATCGTCCACAGCCATCGGTATTCAGGGGTGAAGAGGCTTTGCATGTTGATTAGACGCTTGGAATGTTGCCGTTTTTTTTCACTTTCTGCGTGTTCGGATCATAACAAGGAACGACCGCGATCATCCAAGGTTTTTACGGCGACAAGTTGGCGGCGGCGCAAAAAGACGGAATTTTTCGCGGCAGGCGGTGAACACGCGGAAAATGCGGAAGGCGAATGCCGGAAAGAAATCGGGGGGAGAGCCGAAGCCCTCCCCCCGATTGGGTTCCGATAGTGATATCGGCTTAGTCGTCGCCGCCCTGTGCGGGTGCGGCGTCGCCGATGTCATCCACCAAGGCTTCGATCTCGCGATCGGGAACCGTGGACATCTCCATCTTGTAGGCCAAGAACCACATCATGAAGACACCAAGAATCCACCAGATGATCTGCCAGGCCCAGATGGACGGGATGCCGAAGGTCCAGGCTTCGTAACCGGCATTCGGAGCACCGAAGATATCGTTACCGATAACGGCGCCCGGGCCGATGCCGAAGAACAGCCAGATCAGCGTGATGCCCCAAGCAACGGGGACCAGGCTTTTCTTGGATTCCGGCAGGGAAGCATGCTCACGCAGGAAGTTGTGATACTTCATGCGATGCTGCATGGCCCCTTCGTCCTGGGTCATGGCGGAGACGATCACGCAGATGGTCGCGTTGAAGAGAATCCCCCAACCGGCCGAGTGGATCGTCCAGGGCCAACGGCCCCAGCCCAGTTCGATACCGAAGAAGCCGGCAATGGAGGCGCCGAAGTTTTCGGTAAAGATGACCGCCAGACAGCCAGCCGCCAGACCCAGCGTCGCACCCTGACGGGTGATCCACGGGAACCAGCAGATGGCGGCCAGGGACGGCCACATCTGGAAGCCGAAGGCAACGGCCAGACCACCCAACAGCACCAGCGCGTCAGCCGAGAACGTGGCAACGACCAGAGCCGAGAGAACGATGATCAAGACGCCGATACGGCCGAACAGCTTCTGCGTGGCATGGTCCGCACCCGGATTCAGGTAGCGCTTGTACAAGTCACGCGTCAGCATGCCGCCGGCCGTGGACATATACGCCGCGCCGGTGGACTGCATGGCGGCCAAGGCACAGACGGCGAGAAGGCCGACCAGCCATGGGGCCGTATCGCCCACTAGGTTGATGTAATGTCCGACGATCCCGCCCTGCTTGTTGGCGGTCAGATCCGGAAGCACCTTGGAGACCCCAACACCCGCATCGTTGAAAGCGGGCGTGGCACCGAGGAAGTGGGCCCCCATGCCCTGAGCCGCGGTGAAGAAGAACAGGATCGCACCGATGCCGAAGGCCGACGCCCACACCTGCTGCGGCGCGAACGGCCGCGGGTTGGTGTTGGAGAACGACCACATGGTGAACGCCGGGGCGGAGTGAATGCCCATGAGCGCGAACATGTAGGTCAGCACCATGATGCCTGTCCAAAGACCCCCCACCGGGGTTTCCTTGCCGAGACCGGCAGTGAACTGGATGACGCCCGGAATGGCGAGGTAGGCGTTGTAATCGCCCCCGCCCCAGCCCTGGGTGGTCTTCCATTTGCCGATGTCGGTCTGACCCATTTTGGCCAGTTCCTGGCCAAAGGCGGTCCAGCCGCCCAGCTCGCTATAGGCGATGATGCCGATGACGATGATGCCGAAGGCCAGCAGGATGCACTGCACGGTGTCCACATAGGCCACGGCGCGAAGACCGCCGGACGCCACGTAGATGAACACGACCGCAGACAACAGCCACATGCCGAATTCAACACCGACCAAGCCGTCGGTCAAAGCGTTGAACAGAAGGCCCGACGCGCGCAGCTGCAGCCCGAGATACGGGATCGAGAACAGCAGAGCCACGATCACCACGAGGATACGGATCGCATCCCCCTGGAAATAAGTGGCCAGCATCTCGCCCGGTGTCACGAAACCGAAGCGTTTGCCAATCATCCACTGGCGTTTCAGGAACATCACGCCGGTAAACGGAATGGTGATCGCGTAGAACGACGCGTATGCGTACTGGAAACCGTCACGGTAGATCAGCCCCGGATGGCCCATAAAGGTCCAGCCCGAGAACGATGTTGCCGTGGCGGCCAGCACGAAGACCCACATCGCGAGCTGACGGCCCGAGATGAAGTAATCGCTGGCCGTTTTCGACATCCGCGCGCCTTTGATGCCCCAATAAATGCAATAGGCCCAATAAAGCGCAACGAATATGAACAGCCACACTACTTTAGCTGACAAGATTCATTTCTCCCCTTCTGTTCGGATCCTTGGCGCCGTGCGGTCGTTAACCCGTTGTCCAACGCCTAAGCGGACACCGAAACAGACGACACCCGGGGACCACCCCCAAATGTCGAATGTGGTGAAACGACTGAAAATCAGGACATGCCGGAACCCGGTGGCCGCCCGAAATTCACAACAACAAAATGCCGTCGTTAGGCCTCGGTCAAGGCGAAGGAAGCTCGGACCGAGCTCACCCTCTCGATGCCAGACACACAAACTCTGGAGATTTGGTGTAGGATATTACGCCTCCCACGCCTTTCCGGCGCATGTGCATCCCTGCGGAATTTTATTGTTATCGTTTCCGTTTCCTCCGCCGGCCGACTGACTCTCCTCGTCCGGCCCGCGAAGTTAGAATCCTAATAACATTTTCTGCTAATTCGCACAACTGGTAGAGACAAAGCCCAGTC
>DNMS01000289.1:1138-3059 GCA_003488105.1 Rhodospirillaceae bacterium | reverse complement strand
CCCCGACTAATTCTTTCACAATGTTTTCTATTTCAAATTTATCTTTTGTGAAACATACACACATTTATGATTGCCGATCGCGTGGTTTTCCCGCACGCAGCGTGTAAGCCGTTTGTTTCCGCCGCCGCGCTCGGCTAGGGTTTTTTCACGCTCTGGTGCGGGGCCCCGAATTCGCGGCCTGTTTCGTCGCCAGGGCGGCCTTGATCCGGAAGTGTCGGCGCAGACCCCAGGGGGAGGACGGCAGACCGCAGCATGGAGCCCCGAACCGCCATATTCCGCATGCTCGTGCGCGAGGCCATGGCCGCGATACCGCCCAGCCTGCCCACGGACGCCCTGTTGGACGATGTGGCGCGGCTGATGGCCGATTCGGGGGCCTCGGGCGTCGTCCTCACGGGGCCGGACGGGCGGCCCGACGGCATCATCACGGAACACGACATCACCCGGCGCGCCCTGTTCCAGGCCGCCGCCGACACCCCCGCGTCCCAGGTCATGACACGGCCGCTCCGCGTGATCGGGGAAACCGAGTACCTTTACCAGGCGATCGCCGTGATGCGCCGCACGGGCCTGCGCCATATGCCCGTGGTCGACCCCACCGGCCGTCTGACCGGCATGCTGAACCTGGACGACACCCTCGCGGTGGCGTCCCGCACCCTGATGGCGCAGATCGACAGCCTGACCCAGGCCGGCGACGTCGCCGGCCTGGGTCAGGTCAAGCGGGCACAGGTCACGCTCGCCGACCAACTGTTCCGGGACAACCTGCCGGCGCCCGAGATTCAGGCCCTGCTCAGCAACATCAACCTTGATATCTACCGCCGCGTGGTCGACGCCGCGATCGGCGCCATGGCCGCCGAAGGGTTGGGCCCGCCGCCGGTCGATTTCTCGGTCATCGTCATGGGATCGGGCGGGCGCGGCGAAAGCTTCCTGTTTCCCGATCAGGACAACGGCTTCATTCTCGATGATTACCCGGATTCGGAGCACCTAAGAATAGACGCCTGGTTCATCGACCTGGGTGAACGCATGACACGGGACCTGGACACCATCGGCCTCCCGCTTTGCAAGGGCTTCGTCATGGCGACCAACCCGCTGTGGCGCAAGACCCTCAGCCAGTGGAAGGCGCAAATCAGCCTGTGGAGCCGCAAGCGCGGCACGACCATGCTGCGGCTGTGCGATATTTTCTTCGATTTCAAATCGGCCTGGGGCCGCGACGATCTGGCCGACGAGCTGCGCCGCCATGTCGTCGAAACCGCCCGGGGCAACCATATGTTCCTGCGCGAGATGTTCGAGGACGATCAGGACCACGGCCCGGCGATCGGCTGGTTCGGGCGCTTCATCACCATGAAGGAAAGCGATGCCGCGGGCTACAAGGGCTATCTGAACCTGAAGCATTCCGGCACCCTGCCGCTGGTCGGGGCCATGCGGCTTTTGTGCCTGCGCGAGGGCTTGGGCATCAACCCGACGCTGGAGCGGATGCAGGCGCTTGAGGAGCGGGGCGTTCTGGCCAAGGACGAAGCCGATTACCTGCGGGGCGCCTATCGGCATATCTCCCACCTGCTGCTGCGCCAGCAGATCACCGATTTCCAAGCGGACCGGCCCGTCACCAATTTCGTGCATCCGCGCAGCCTGACCCGCCGCGAGGCGGACATGCTGAAGGATTCCTTCGAGGCCATCCGCCGACTGCGGGACCGTATGCGGGGCGAATTCACCGGCGACGTGCTACAATAAGTCCCATGCTGACGCGCCGACGTTTCCTGGAATGTGCCGCCCTGGCGGGTCTCACCGCCGCCCTGCCCGGCGGCGTTTCCGCCAACCCGGCCTTGATCACGAAGACCATCCCCCGGACCGGCGTGACCGTTCCCGTCATTGGCATGGGCAGCTGGCTGACCTTCGATGTGGGCGACGACGTATCCGCCCGCGCCGCCCG
>DNMS01000289.1:641-856 GCA_003488105.1 Rhodospirillaceae bacterium | reverse complement strand
GCCCATGTACGGATCGTCGGAAGCGGTCATCGGCCACGGCCTGGCCGCCCTGGGCACACCAAAGGGCCTGTTTTCCGCGACCAAGGTGTGGACGCCGGGCCAGGACCACGGCATCCGCCAGATGGCGGAATCGGAACGGCTGTGGGGCGTGCGGCCCTTCGACCTGTTGCAGGTCCACAACCTGCTTGGCTGGGAAGGCCATCTGGAAACGCTGA
>DNMS01000289.1:0-483 GCA_003488105.1 Rhodospirillaceae bacterium | reverse complement strand
GAAGGCCATCTGGAAACGCTGACGCAATGGAAAGCCGACGGCCGCGTGCGGCACATCGGCATCACCACCTCCCACGGGCGGCGCCATGATGAGCTTGCGGCCATCATGAAGACGCAGCCCATCGATTTCGTGCAGCTGACCTACAACATCGACGACCGCGAGGCCGAGGCCCGGCTGCTGCCGCTGGCCCGGGACAAGGGCATCGCCGTGATCGTCAACCGGCCGTTCCAGCGGGGTGCGCTGATCGACCGCCTGCAAGGCCGCCCCCTGCCGCCCGCCGCCGCCGAGATCGGGGCCGCCAACTGGGCCCAGGTCCTGTTGAAATGGATCGTCGCCCACCCGGCCGTGACCTGCGCCATCCCGGCGACCACGCGGGTCGATCACATGACGGAAAACATGGGTGCGGCGCGGGGGCGGATGCCGGACGCGAACATGCGGCGGGACATCGCAGCCTATGTGAAGTCTCTCTAAGACGGGCGCTCG
>DNMS01000180.1:6542-11031 GCA_003488105.1 Rhodospirillaceae bacterium | reverse complement strand
ATTCGAACTCTCGACCCCAACCTTGGCAAGGTTTTGCTCTACCCCTGAGCTACGCCCGCGTCGCTATAAGCGAGGGAGGGATATATACGGGAAGGCAGGGCGAATGCAAGGCCCTAAAACAAACTAATGTCCGTTCGGGCCGCCCCTTGGTACTCCCTGGCCACGGCCATCCGGCATCGGAAACCACATCAGGCCGCCTAATCCGCCCGCAAGCCTTGCAGCGGGCGGGACAAACAGCCATCTTTGGGACAGATTGCGGCCCCGGCAGGCGGCCGGACACCCTTAACAGAAACACGACGGAACTTCGGCATGGCTTTCATTCTCAATCCCGACGGCACGACCACCCCCAAACCCGACGGCCAGGCCCTCACCGGCGACGCCACGCCGCCCGCGGGTGGTGACGGCGCCCTGATCAAGGATTCGGACATCCGCACCTTCGTACAGGATGTGATCGAGGCCTCCAAAGACGTGCCCGTCCTGGTCGATTTTTGGGCCTCCTGGTGCGGGCCCTGCAAGCAGCTGACCCCCGTTCTGGAAAAATTGGTCCTGCAGGCCGGCGGCCTGATCAAGCTGGTCAAGGTCAACGCCGACGAGAACCAGGACCTGTGCCAGCAGTTGCGCGTGCAGTCCCTGCCCACGGTCTATGCCTTCAAGAACGGCCAGCCGGTCGACGCCTTCATGGGGGCGCTGCCGGAAAGCCAGGTCAAGGCCTTCATCGAAAAGCTGACCGACGGCGCCAAGGCGCCGCTCGACCAGG
Organism: Rhodospirillaceae bacterium; assembly: GCA_003488105.1. The sequence goes on along the minus strand of DNMS01000180.1, from coordinate 10,274 downwards.
CATTGGAACAGGGGCAGGCCGCGCTCGCCGCCGGCGAGAACGACCTGGCGCTTGAGATCTTCAAGGAAATCCAGGCCCAAGACCCTGCCAACGACGCTGCCCTGTCCGGCATCCTGCGCGCCCAGGTCGCCCTCGGCATGCTGGCCGAGGCGGAGGAGATCCTGACGTCCCTGCCGGCCAACCTGCGTGTGAAGGCCGACATCGAGGCCGCCGCCTCGGCCCTGGAACTGGCCAAGGAGATCGGCCAGACCGGCGACCCGGCGGAACTGCGCGCCCGGCTTGACGCCAATCCCAAGGACAATCAGGCGCGCTTCGATCTGGCGCTGGCGCTGTTCGCGCGCAGCGACGCCGAAGGGGCGATCGATGAATTGCTGGAACTGGTCCGCCGCGACCGGGCGTGGAACGACGAGGCCGCGCGCAAGCAATTGGTCAAGGTGTTCGACACCCTGGGCGGCGCCCATGAACTGACCGTTGCCGGGCGACGGCGCCTGTCGTCGGTTCTGTTCTCTTAAAAAGGAACCGCCATGGCCTACGGCGCCCATTATCCGGACACGGGAAAGCTGCCGGACGTGCTGCCCATCTTTCCGCTGCCGGGGGCTTTGCTGCTGCCGGGCGGGCAGTTGCCGCTGAACATTTTCGAACCGCGTTATCTGAACATGATCCTGGACGCCATGGCGGCCGGCCGCGTGATCGGCATGATCCAGCCCGCCCCGGTTCAGGGCGAGGCCCCCCGCGACCCGGACCTGCGCGATGACGCCGCGATCTATCCCGTGGGCTGCCTGGGGCGCATCGTCAGCTTTTCCGAAACCGGCGACGGGCGGTTTCTGATCACCCTGCTGGGCCAAACCCGGTTCCGCGTTGCCGAGGAACTGACGCCGCGCAATGGCTATCGCCGGGTGCGCCCGGACTTCGGCGAATTCACGGGCGATCTGGATGACAACGCCGATCTGGCCTATGACCGGGACCGTCTGATCACGGCGGCGGCCGGGTTTTTCGACGCCCGCGGGCTTGATGCCGATTGGTCGTCCATCGAGGACGCGCCCGACACCCTGCTGGTCACCTCGCTGGCCATGGTCTGCCCGTTCGACCTGCGCGAGAAACAGGCGCTTTTGGAATGCGACGGCCCGGCGGCGCGGGCCGCGCTGTTGATCGACTTACTGGAGATGTCGGCCCGGGGCATCGCGCCCGACCCGGGCGCCGCATCCCACTGACGGAACGCCCGCCCGGGGGAAAGCACCGGGACAACCCAAGGAGACGGCATCGATGAACAACGCCCAAGTGGACCCGAAACTGCTGGAAATTCTGGTCTGTCCCGTGACCAAGGGGCCGCTGGATTATGACGCGGCCAAGGGCGAACTGATCAGCCGACAGGCAGGTCTGGCCTATCCCATCCGGGACGGCATCCCGATCATGCTGCCGGACGAGGCGCGCCAGATCAAAGCCGACGGCGGGAGCACCCAACCATGACCACCGGAAAGACCTTTCAATCGCAGACCGCGACCGGCAACCACGGCAGCCGCCACACGCCGGTCGAGCTGCGCATCAAGAAGGACGACAAGGTGCTGGAGGTCGATTTCGACGACGGCGCCAAGTTCCGCATCCCGGCGGAACTGCTGCGCGTGGAAAGCCCCTCGGCCGAGGTCCAGGGCCACGGCCCCGGGCAGAAAACCGTGATCGCCGGCCGCCGCCATGTGAACATCATCGGCGCCGAGCCCGTGGGCAACTACGCCGTGCGCCTGAAATTCGACGACCTGCACGATACCGGCATCTTTTCGTGGGAATTCCTCTACGACATGGGCACGCGGCAGGACGAACTGTGGTCCCGGTATCTGGAAGCCTTGGAAGCCAAAGGCCTGAAGCGCGATCCCTAGGCGCCGGCGCCGGCGGGCGGCTTACGCCTGGAACAAGTGGCGCAGGTAATCCCTGTACAACATGACCTGGCGGGCCAGGAGCGACGTATCGCCGACCGCCTTCGACAAGATGATGCCGCCGTCGGCGACCACCGACAGCATGTCGGCCACGTCGTCCAGGTCCACATCGGCGCGGGGCGGATAGCGCGCGGCGATCCGGTCGAGCCGGTCACGGAACCGCCGGCGCCACCCCAAGGTCGCCCGGGTGTTGAGCTCGCGCACCTCCCGGTCGAACAGGCGGTCCTGATAGCAATAAGCGGCGATCAGACAACCGGGGTGCCCGGTGGGCAGGTCCGCCAACAATTCCGACAGCATCTTGAGGCCGACCAGGAAGCCGTGCAGGGGATCTTCGTTCAGCTCGTCCGCGCGGCTGAACAGATCGTCGAACAAGGCATCTTCGCGCGCGATATAGCGTTCAAGCAACGCCTTCGCCAACGCACCCTTGTCCTTGAAATGATAGAAGAAGCCGCTTTTGGTGATGCCGACGACGGCGATCAGCTCGTCGATCGACGTGCCGGCGAAGCCCTTTGCCAGGACCGCTGTTTCCGCGGCATCGAGAATCTGATCCCGCGTCGCCGCACCTTTGCGCGATGCGGGGGCGTTCATGCCTGAGACCATCCGCCATACCCTCCGAAGCTGTACCGTAGGTACAGTTTTTTCGCGATGATTGACAAGAGCTTGTCACGGCTCGTCAGAAATCACGCTCATCCAACTGATATTAAAGACAAAAAGAAAATGCCCCCGGCAGGACCATGGGTCGCCTGTCGCGGGGTGGGGCCAGCCGTTATCCATGCCGCCCTTCATTTAATCCGACCGCCCATCATTGAAAAGGACCCAAACCATGGCGACATACCGCACCCGACTGCCGCAGCTGGACGGCAGGCTCTTCCTCACCGACGGCGGGCTGGAAACCTATCTCTGCTTTCAGCGGGGCATCGACCTGCCGGAATTCGCGTCGTTCCCCTTGGTCGACGACGCCGCCGGCCGGGCCGAGATCACCAACTACATGACGCCCTTCATCCTGGCCGCCCTGGCCCGGCAGGCCGGCTTCATCCTGGAAACGCCGACCTGGCGGGCCCATGCGGACTGGGGGGCCAAGCTGGGCTATGGCCGCACGGACCTGGCCCGCGTCAACGCCGCGGCCGTGGCCCTGATGGCCGACATCCGCGCCCGCCACGAAACCCCGCAAAGCCCCATGGTGATCAGCGGCAACATCGGCCCGCGCGGCGACGGCTATAACCCGGCGGAACTGCTGACCCCCGATGCGGCCGAGGCCTATCACGCGGCGCAGATCGCAACCTTCGCCGAAACCGAGGCCGACCTGGTGACGGCCATGACCATCACCCATGTGGGCGAGGCGACGGGCATCGCCCGCGCCGCCGGAAAGGCCGGCCTGCCCGTGGTCATTTCCTTCACCACGGAAACCGACGGCCGCCTGCCCGAAGGCCGGGCCCTGGCCGACGCCATCAAGGCCGTCGACGACGCGACCGGCGGCGCCGTCGCCTATTACATGATCAACTGCGCCCATCCGACCCATTTCCAGGACGCCCTTGAACAGGGGGCCGATTGGGTCGCGCGCATCCGGGGCATTCGCGCCAACGCTTCCGTCAAAAGCCATGCGGAACTGGACAACTCGGTGGAACTGGACGAGGGCGACCCCCAGGAACTAGGCGGCCAGTACCGCGCCCTCCGGGCGGCGTTTCCACATTTCACGGTGCTGGGCGGCTGCTGCGGCACGGACCACCGCCACGTCGCCTGCATCGGCCATGCCTGCCGCGACGCCGCCTGATCCGCGCGGGGCGGGGTGTCAGTCGGCGGAAGG
>DNMS01000180.1:2593-6457 GCA_003488105.1 Rhodospirillaceae bacterium | reverse complement strand
TTGCAGCCCTTGCAGCCGACGCAGGCGTCCAGGCCCAGGTCGATCGCCGCATCCAGCGCCGCCTGTCGCCCGTCCTCGGTCACGCAGGGGTCCAGGCGCAGGCGTTGCAGCTTCAACAGCGAAAAGGGATTGCCCCAGCGATAGCCCGTCGCCGGGTCCGGCGCGGCCGCATCGGCGGCGCCGTCCGCGAAATTTCGGGCATGCATGGGACAGCCGTCCAGGCAGGCATAGCATTCGATGCAGGCGGTCAGGTCGTGATAGCCCTCGGGCGCTTCTTCGTTCAGGTCCGAATCGCGGTGGTCCGCCGTCGTGCGGCCCTGCAACTGGCGGGCGATGCCGTCGCGCCGCACCACCAGATCGGCCAGCACGGGCAGGGTCGCCATGGGCTCGATGCGGTCGCCCGCGCGCACACGGGCGCGGCAGGCGATGCGCGGCCGCCCGTTGACGTCGATTGTACAGACCCCGCAGTTGCGCGCCCGGCAGCCGTAACGGAAGGCGAGATCCGGCAGGGCCGTCGCCTGGGCCTGCAACAGAACGTCCAGGATCATCGGCCGTTCGCCCTCCTGACGGGGGCGGTAGTCATAGGCGACGGTTTCGCGGACGCCGTTGCGGGTGGTGACGATATCGATTTTCATGGGCTGGGCTTTCTTATTCGGCGGCATCGGCGACGGCGGCGGCGGGATCACCGGGCGAGACAGCCGGGGCGGCGTCACCCGGGCCCAGGATGGCCCGGTAACGGCGGTCGAGGATGGGATCGAGCAGGGCCGGCGGCAGCAGGCAGAGCGCCTTCGCCTGGGTCTTGCGCCAGGCGTCTTTCAAGCGCATCGCAAGCAGGCGCATTGCCGGCGTGCGCGGCCGGCGGGCGCGGACCGCCTGAACGCGCAACACCCCGCCATTTCCGGTCTGACCGCGCACCACGGTCGAATAGGGCTGCGCCAGGATCGACACCTGGGGCCGGTCCAGGCGCACATGGCCGCCGACACTGGCATCCCGTTCGCGGGCAGCCGCCGTCACCGCGCGGGCAACGTCGAGCAGGCTGCGCAATTCCACCCATTCGATGAAGGCCTGATTCCACAGGGCGTAATCGGGCACCGCCGCACGCCCGGCGCGATCGGCCAGATCGTCGATCACGGCGTCCATGCGGTCCAGGCTGTCGGCCGTGCGCGCCGGGCCGATGTGGTCCCAGGCCGCACGCTGTAATTCAAGCTTAAGGAGCGCCGGGGCCTGATCGCCGCCATGCCCGAACTGGGCCGTGGCGGCGGCGATCAGCGGGCGGAAGGCGTCGTCACCGGCGGGGCGGGGATGGGCCCGCGCGTGATCCGCCGCACCGCGCCCGGCCCGCAGGCCGAACACGACATTTTCCGTAAGCGCGGTGGAGCCCAGACGGTTGGCGCCGAACACCCCGCCCATGGCTTGACCGGCGGCGAACAACCCGGACAGCCCGGCAGCAGCCGTACCGTCGCCCGGGCCGCCGACCGACGCCCCGGTGGCGTCGACCCGGATGCCGCCCATGGTGTAATGGGCGGCGGGGCGGACTTCCCAGGATTCTTCGCAACGCACCGCCGGCTTGCTGAGGGCTTGGCGGGCCGTGCGGTAGGCCGAGGGCATGGAGGTTTCCAGATAGCGCATGAAGCCCTTGCCGGAACGGGGCAGGCGGGCGTTCGCCGTGAGGTCCAGATAAGCGCCGCCGCCGTCCGTGCCGCGGCCGTCGGCGACGGCGCGCATGATGGCGGCGGAACATTCGGCGCGGGTCCGCAGATAGACGCCGTCCAGGATGACCTTGCCGTGGCGGTCGCGCAGCACGCCGAGGAAACTGGCCGTCGACGGCTCGCCGACCAGCAACCCTTCATAGGACGCGGGGGCGGTCAGGCAGAACGGCAGGAACTGCACCTGTTCCATGTCGACCAGGTCGGCCCCGGCGCGGGCGGCGGCGGCATAACCGTCGCCCGTATTGCCGCGCATGGTGTCGGTCTTGGGAAAATAGAGCGTGTTGAGCCCCCCGGACGCCATCACCACGGCGGACGCCCGCACGGCGACCAGCGTCCCCGTCGCGGCATGATAGACAAGGCCGCCCGCGACCCGCCCCGGGGCGCCGTTTTCGGCCCCCGCCACGGCGAGGTCGAGGAACCAGGCATCTTCCAGGTAGTCGATGTGCGCACCCTCGACCACGGCGTCCCAAGCGGCATGGCTGAAGGCGACCCCGGCATTCTTATGCCCGACCGAACGCGCCACCGTATGCCCGCCCTTGGCCAGGGGCCGGGCAAAGGGGCCCTGGCGGTCCCGGTTGATCTTGGGCCGCAGGCCGTGGGCCCGGTACCAGTCATAAGCGGGACGGCTGTCCTTGGCATAGGCGGCGGTCAGGGCCGGCAGCGGCAGGTCCGCGCCGGATACCCGCAGGTTGTCGGATAGTTCCTGTTCCGTGTCCGCGTCGCTGACCGTGCCGCGCACGGTCGCGTTGCCTTCGGAAATTTTGGTGTCGGAACAGGCGATGGGATCCTTGGACACGACCAGCACCCGGGCGCCCTCGGCCGCCGCCGCGTCGGCGGCGGCACTGCCGGCGCCGCCCGAACCGACCACGATCACGTCGTAGTCACGCCATTCAACCTCAATCGTCACCGACCTTGCCTCCCAGCCATGCGTCGCCCCCCGGATTCATTTCAACGCGATCGGGGGCGGTGATGGCAAGGAAATTCCCCACGCCGCACGCAGAAGACTGGCCGCAAGGCGCGTTAATCCGAGTACTCAGCCGCAGGTCAGGGCGGCATCGACCGTTCGGCCGCGGAAATACCAGGACGGGTCGATGAACACACCATAGCGTTCCGTCACCCCGGGCTGTCTCTTGACCTCGAAGGACGAGACCTGCTTGGCGTCGAGCTGCACGCGCCGGGTCTTCACGACCTGGTTGTCCGCATCCAGGCGAAACACGGTGATGTTGCCGGGTGCGGGGAAGGGCGCGCCCAGATTGGCGACCTTGACCAGCGCCCCGGACCCACCACAGGACGCCGTGATGACCAGATCGTGCGGCGGCGACGGCGGATTGGCGACCAGGCTGCGGAGTTGCAGGCGGGCCTGCTGCGGCGCCGGTGGTGTTTCGGGAGCTTTGGCCGCGTCGGCGGTGGCGGCCTTCGGCACCACCGCAACCTGGGTTCCCCCGGCCGCCGTCGCGAAATCGTTCAGATTGGCGGCCGAGGCCTCGATGACTGTTTCCGGCCGGCGGCTCAGGCAGCGCAGCACCGGCAGGCGCTTACGCGCCAGGGCGATGTAATGGTTCAGCTCGCTTCCCGTGAGATCGACCCGTTCGCCGCCGTGCCGTACCGGCAGCGCCTTGCCCGCCTGGGCCAGGGCGTCGATCCGGCGGATGCGTTCGGCCTGCAACTGGATATAGACGCGACCAGTCCCCGGCGAACTTACGGTCGACATAATCGATCACCCGCTCATGGCTGACGGCACCGACGTAAGGATCGCTGGGGAAGGGGTCGCAGGTGTCCGCGGCGGCGGCCCCGGCGGCGGCGAACAGCATCGCGCCAAGCCCCGCCAAGACCAGCGGGAACCGCCGGCGGCGGGTCGCAGAAAATACAATGATATTCATCCGTGCAGGCATCGGGCGAGCACCCTTAATCCGAGTTCGCCTGTCTTATGGGGAATGAACCTGACGTCTGCCTGACGGCGGCGGATTTAATGGCCGGGGCGCTGCGCCCGCCGGGCCCTAGACCGGCTGTCCCGGAAAGGCCAGTTCGTGGGTATTGTTCCAGTCGTCGCCGACGAAATTGACGATCAGGGTCTGGCGCACGCCGGTGATCGGCTTGCGGCGGAAGCCGTGCCAGGTGTCGGCCCCCGGCACGAACACCAAGGCCCGGTTCTTGC
>DNMS01000180.1:0-2540 GCA_003488105.1 Rhodospirillaceae bacterium | reverse complement strand
ATAGTCTTCTTCCTTGGGCCCGGCATAGATGTCCGTGCCCCAGTCTTCGCCCTCGGGGGCTTGGGACAGATAGACCAGCAGGCTCAGCTTCTTGACCGAGATGTCCTTGTGGGGGTGCAGCCAGAAACCGTCGCGGTCCTGGGCGTATTCCAGGCGCAGGAAACTGCCCGCGAGGTCGATGCCGCACATCTTTTCGATGCGCTTGACCGTGGCCGGGTCCTGAAAACCCTGGGCGATGTCTTCGCAGACGGTGAATTCGGCGCGGCGGCCCGGATCGAAATAACTGCGGCTGTCGTTGTTGGCGGCGCGGGCCCCCTTTGTATATTCGACCCGGGGCGCGTCAAACGGTAGGGCGCGGAGGCCTTCCACCACCTCGTCCGTGAACACGTCGTCAAGCAGCCAGTGGGAAAACGGCTCCCGCCGCGTTTCGCAACTGTCCAGGCTGGCCTGAAGCCGCGCCGTATTGGCGGAGGGAGTGGTCATGGTGCCGTCCATTTTCGTCTAGCGCAGCCCCGCTGCGGGCCGGGCTCTTCTGTTAAATGCTTCCGCGGGGTCCGTCAAACGTTGCGTCCGGGCCGGCGGGCAGCCCTTTGATAGGCCCTCCGCCGCGCCGGCGCGGTGATCTGGATCAACCGGCGCCTACAGCGTTTCGCCCCGCATCAGGCGCGGCAGGTTACCGACCTCGCCCATGGCATGGCGCATGAACAGCTTTTTCAACTCGGGCAGGGCGTTGACCGCGCCCAAACCCAGATCCCGGGCCAGACGCAGCGGCGGCACGGCGTTGGAGAACAGGCGGTTGAGGGCGTCGGTCATCCCCAGCATCAGGGAATTGTCGAAGCGGCGGCCGCGCTCATAATCCTCGAGCACCGCGGGCGACCCCAGGTCGAGGCCCAGCCCCTTGGCATCGGCCAACACCTCGGCCAGGACCGCGACATCGCGCAGGCCCATGTTCAGGCCCTGACCGGCGATCGGATGCATGCCGTGCAGGGCGTCACCGGCCAGCGCGAAGCGGGGGGCCGTGGCGCGCTCGGCAACCAACAGGGACAGCGGATAGCTCCAGCGCGGGCCGACCAGGGCCAGGGAGCCCAGGAAGTCACCGAAGCGGAGTGCCAGTTCGGCCAGGAAATCGTCGTCGGAAAGCGCCATCAGGGCCGGGGCCAGGGCGTCCCGTTCCGTCCACACCAGGGACGACTGGTGCTGTTCGCGGCCTGTTTCCCCCTTGATCGGCAGGATCGCGAAGGGCCCGGCGGCCAGGAAATGTTCATGGGCGACAAACCCGTGAGGCCGTTCGTGATCGACCGTGCAGACGATCCCCGTCTGGCTGTAATCCCATCCCGTGGTGCGGATGCCGGCCCAGGTACGGGTCCGCGACGCGCGGCCGTCGGCGCCGACGATCAGGCGGGCCCCCAGGGTCCGCCCGTCGGCAAGCGTCAACCGGGCGCCGGTGGGTTCCAGGTCCATGGCCGCAATCCCGGCGGGGGCCACGACGGTCAGGTTGCCGGCCGCGCGCTGCGCGTCATAAAGGGCGCGGCGCAGATGACGGTTTTCGATCATGTAGCCGAAGGGGGCGTCGCCGACCAGGCTATGGTCGTAATGCAGGAACAGCAGGGAGCCCGCATCGGCGACCCGGATGTCCTGGATCGGCGAGGACCGGGGACCCAGATGGTCCCACAGGCCCGCCGCCACCAGCACCCGGTGGGTTGCCAGCGCGATGGCCGAGGCGCGGCCGTCGAACCCGGCGTCGAGCCCGGCCGCCGGATCGGCGCGGTCGACCAGGGTGACGGAGAACCCGGCGTTCGCCAGCAGCACGGCGAGGGTGCCGCCGACCAGACCGCCGCCGACAATCGCCACATCCGCCAAGACGTCGGCCGTTCCGCCGTCCGTCGCCCTGTCGGTCGTCATCTGCCCATTGCGGGTCATGAAATACGCCTTTGCCGCTGCCGTTGGGCGCCGGAAAGTGCCCGCCCGCCTTGCGGCCAAGAATCACCCCGCCGGCGCGGAATGTCCAGAGACCGAAAATGATCAATAAATAAGCAAATAAGGTTTTTTGATCAAATTATATGCATCAATATTCATCTTTCCAGCAACCCCAGACTCCTTAAGGGGCTGATATTAAACAATAAAACAACTTGTATGAATTCCGGCACGGTTCTTGAAATTGTGCGCTGCGAAATCGGGCCATGGGGTCCGGCACATTACCATCGACGGGCGCTGGAGTTTTCGGTCGCCCGTCCGGGACGTGGCCAAAAAGCGGAAAGGATTACCGAAATGAAGCTGATCATGGCCGTTATCAAGCCGTTTAAGTTGGAGGAGGTTCGAGAGGCCCTGACGCCCCTAGGCGTCGAAGGTATGACCGTCAGCGAGGTCAAGGGCTTCGGACGCCAGAAGGGGCAGGCGGAAATCTACCGCGGCGCCGAATACATGGTGAACTTCCTGCCGAAAGTGAAGCTCGAGATCGCCGTAAAGGACGACCTCGTCGCTTCCATCGTCGAAACCATTCAGAAAACCGCCCAAACCGGCAAGATCGGCGACGGCAAGGT
>DNMS01000323.1:7908-8090 GCA_003488105.1 Rhodospirillaceae bacterium | reverse complement strand
AGATGGCAGGCCCCCCGGTTCGACGTGGCATAAGTCAGGCCCATGCCCTGGATGCCGCGACCGTCATAGGCCGGGAATTCCTGGCCCTTCACGGACATGGACAGTTCCGGCTTGCCGTATTTCGCGCACAGCAGCTTGGACCCAAGACCGATCTCCGCCCCGAAGCCCTCGCCCCGGCCGCA
>DNMS01000323.1:1056-7532 GCA_003488105.1 Rhodospirillaceae bacterium | reverse complement strand
GCACCCACCGTGGCGCCGAACGAGATGGGGTCGATCCCCTGTTCGTTGCAGATGAAGTTGGCGAACGTCAGGGCGTCCAAATCATCGACGCCGGTGGCCGCACCCAGCGCCCAGGCGGCTTCGTATTCCAGCCCGCCCGACGCCTTCTGATACTGCGGCCGGTCGACCACCGTGTAATGGGTCCGGTCGATGCTCGATATCCGCCCGCAGGCGATGGTGCAGCCGAAGCAGGCGGCATTTCGGATCAGGTTGGGCTTGCCGTCCGATTCCCGCGGCTCGGCCATGGCCTCGGCGGAAATCTTGGACGCCCCCTCGAACTGAATGTCGCGGTGGTTGCGGGTCGGCAGGGCGCCCGTTTCGTTGATCACGTTCATCAGAACCTGGGTGCCGTAGGCCGGCAGCCCCTGCCCGGTCACCGCATTTTCCGCTAACACCTTCTTACCCGCCGTCACGGCCTTCAGGAACGTGGGCATGTCGTCCACGGACACCCCCTTGGTGCCGCGAATGGCGACGGCCTTGAGGTTCTTCGAGCCCATCACCGTGCCGACACCGGAACGCCCAGCGGCGCGGTGCATATCATTGACGACACAGGCGAATTTGACGCCCTTTTCACCCGCCACGCCGATCGAAGCGACGCGGATCTGGGCGTCGCCGTGGGCTTCCTTGATACCTTCTTCCGTGTCCCACACGGAAGTGCCCCAATAGCCCGAGGCATCCAGCAGCCGGCAATCGTCGTTGTCGATGAACAGATAGACCGGCGCCTTGGCGCGGCCTTCGAAGATGATCATGTCCAGCCCGGCGTTCTTCATTTCGTTGCCGAAGAAGCCGCCCGAGTTGGAGCACGCGATGGCGCCCGTGAGCGCCCCCTTGGTGATCACCGAATAGCGCCCGGCCGTGGACGCGCAGGTGCCGGTCAGCGGCCCGGTCGCCATGATCAGCTTGTTTTCCGGCGCAAGGGGATCGACCTTGGGGTCGATCTCTTCCGTCAGGTATTTGGTCGCCAGGCCGCGCTGCCCCAGATAGCGCTTGGCCCAATCCATGTTGAGGGGTTCATGCGTGCAGGTGCCCTTGGTCAGGTCGACCCGCAGAATCCGCCGTGCCCATGCCATGACATCATCCTCCCCGTCAGTGCGCGGCTTGCTGGCCGGCGTCGGTCTTGGCCGCCCATTTGCGCATCTTGTCCAGGCCGGTCCAATCGGCGTCCACATAGGTGATGGCGTCGGTCGGGCAGGCCTTGGCGCATTCCGGATCGCCGCCGCACAGGTCGCATTTGATGACCTTGCCGGTGGCGGAATTGTAATTCACCGTGCCGAAGGGACAGGCGATGGTGCAGACCTTGCAGCCGACGCAGAGGTTGTCGTTGACCTCTTTGGCCCCGGTCAGCTTGTTCAGGGATATGGCGTCGACCGGACAGGCGTGCATGCACCAGGCCTCGTCGCATTGCGTGCAGGTATAAGGCACGAAGCGGCCCTGGTCGTGGAAATTGAAGACTTTGATCCGCGACTTGGACGGATTGAACACGCCCTCGTTTTCGAAAGAGCAGGCAAGTTCGCACTGCAGGCAGCCCGTGCACTTGCCAGGATCAATGTTCAAGGCTTTCAGCATGAAATCCTCCCGTTCGGTGATTGCTGGTGTGGGCGTTCCGGTCGTTTGTCCGCATTTTTGCGGCGCCGGACGCCATATTTATCCTGACACAAGCTTAGCACTCCACCCACGGGGGCTTGGAATTAATTTTTGCCGGTGGCGGCCCGATCAAAGCTCTTTACAAGCGAAACGGCGCAGGCCAAACCTTGGGCATGAGCTCTGAAGCATATCTCAACGATTTCGAGGCGTTCCGCCAACTCCCCCACGCGATCACGCTGCTGGGCATGTCCGGCGTGGGCAAAACCATGCTGTCCACCAGCCTGCGCCGCCGTGCCGACTGGTACCACTATTCGGCCGACTACCGCATCGGCACGCGCTATCTCGCCGAACACATCCTGGACAATATCAAGTACAAGATCATGCACATGCAGGACACTTTCGTGGCCAACCTGCTGCGCTCGGATTCCATCTACATCAACCACAACATCAGCGTCGACAACCTGGATCCGGTATCCACGTTCCTCGGCATGTACGGCGATCCGGCCGAGGGCGGCCTGGACAAGGCCACGTTCCTAAAGCGCCAAGGGCTCTATCGCTGGGGCGAACAGGAAGCCATGAAGGATACCGGTCACTTCATCGCCAAGGCCTGGGAAATCTATCGCTGTAAGGATTTTATCAACGACGCGTCGGGCAGCCTGTGCGAAATCGTCGACCTGGACGATCCCGACGACCCCGTGATCACCGCACTCCGCGCCGATACCCTTATCCTCTATATCCGTGCCGGTAAAACCGACGAGGATGCGCTGAAGGAACGGGCCGAAAGCGACCCCAAGCCCCTGTTCTATTACCCATCATTTATCGAAAAGCATCTGGCCGACCAACCCGCCGACGGCAAGGGCGTCGGACCCAAGGATTTCGCCCGCACCCTGTTCCCCGCCCTGGTCCAGGACCGCAAGCCGCGCTATGCCCGGATGGCGGAAAAATACGGCTTCACCATCGACGTCGCCGACCTGTTCGCCGACCCACCCCAGGGCCAACTGGTACCGGACGCCAACAAGGTATTGCGGCGGGTATTCGACACCATGCGCGCGCAATCCGCCGACAACAAGGTTGCCGCGGCCAATGCCACACACTATGTGAACGCATGCCTTGCCCGCGCCCAACGCCGGGCATTGGATTTCTAATACCGTCTCCGCCGCGCCCGCGGCACCGCACCAGACACGTGCTGACCCAACCTGAAACCAACGCCGGACAGGCCGCCATGCCGATCAAGATTCCGTCAGACCTTCCCGCCCGCGCTGTCCTGGAAAAAGAGGGCGTGCCGATCATCGGCGATGATCAGGCGATGCTTCAGGACATTCGCCCGCTGCGCATCGCGGTGCTGAACCTGATGCCCTTGAAGCAGAAGACGGAAACCCAGTTGGCCCGCGTGCTGGGCGCGACGCCCCTGCAGATCGAGATGCATCTGCTGGCGCTGACCACGCACAAGCCGAAGACCGTCGACGAACAGCACATGATCGATTTCTACCATCCGTGGACCCAGGTCACGGACCAGAAGTTCGACGGGCTGATCGTCACCGGTGCGCCCATCGAACAACTGCCGTTCGAAGCCGTCACCTATTGGGATGAACTGTGCCAGATCTTCGACTGGTCGCGGAGCAACGTGCACAGCCTGTTCAACCTGTGCTGGGGGGCGCAGGCGGCGCTCCATCATTTCTACGGCATTCCCAAATATCAGTTGCCGCACAAGGCGTTCGGTGTATTCGAACACCAGGTGCTCAACACCGCGTCGGAACTGTGCCGGGGCCTGAACGACAGCCTGAACATTCCCGTGTCGCGCCATACGGAAAACCATGCCGCCGACCTCAAGCCCTTCCCGCAGTTGGAAATCCTCATGGAAGGAGCCGCGACGGGCATCGCCCTGGTCCACGACCACAAGCTCAACCACGTCCACATGTTCAATCATCTGGAATACGATTCCGACACGTTGGACGCCGAATACCGCCGCGATGCCGAAAAGGGCGCGGACATTCAGGTCCCCGCCAACTACTACCCCGGCAACGATCCGGCCAAGACGCCGGTCAACCGTTGGCGCGCCTATGCCCATATCCTGTTCGGCAACTGGATCAACATGGTCTACCAGTCGACGCCGTTCGATCCGCACAGGATCGGCGAGGATTGACGCCGCCCCCTCCTTGATATTGTATACAATCAAGGGAGGCGCACGGGCCTGAAAGTCCGGCGGTAAAGGGATGAGGCAACCATGAATAATATTTCCGCAACGGACCAGCGCGCCCTTTTGACGCGTTTGGCGGAGCGTATCATCGGCTACGACCCCAAGGTGATTTCCGAAAAGGGTCTGTGGCTCGCCAAGCTGGGCATCACCGATACCGTCGGCGTGACCCTGGCCGGCCTGCCCGAAGATTGTACGCAGATTGCGCTCGGCACCCCCGGCATCGCCACGGCGCCCGGATCGGCGCTGGTGTTCGGCACGGGGCGACGGACCAGCGCGCTGGATGCCGCCTTCGTCAACGGCATTGCGTCGCATGCGTTGGATTTCGACGATTTCTCCTCCGTGTTCGGCGGCCATCAGTCGGTGCCGTTGGTTGCTCCTCTGTTCGCCTTGGCCGAGGACCGGGGCCTTTCCGGCCAGAACCTGATCACGGCCTATGCCGTGGGGCTGGAGGCGGAAATGCGCCTGGCCCGCGCCGTCCATCCCCATCATTATGACAAGGGCTGGCATCCGACCGCCACACTCGGCATTTTCGGCACCGTCGCGGGATCGGCGCGGCTGATCGGCCTGTCCGCCGAACAGACGGCCATGGCGCTGGCTATGGCGGCCTCCCTGGCCAGCGGCCTGAAAGCCAATTTCGGGACCATGACCAAGCCGCTGCATGTCGGTCATTCGGCACGGTCCGGCGTGCTGGCCGTGCTGCTGGCCGAACAAGGCCATGACGCCAACCCCGGGGCCATGGAGCACCATCAAGGCTTCTTCGAGGTCTTCAACGGCCCCGGCACCTATGCCGCCGAACGCCTGCTGGACGGCTGGGACAACGGCCCCTGGGAGATCGAGGCCGAAGACTTGGCGATCAAGCAGTTCCCCTGCTGCGGATCGACCCATCAGTGCATCACCGCCATGCAACGGCTGGCCGGCAAGCACGAGATTCCGGCCGAAGCCGTCGCAGGCATCGAGATCATGCCCCATCAGCGGCGCCTCAGACACACCAATACGCCCCTGCCCGACAGCGAGTTGGAGGCCAAATTCTCGGTCCAGTACACGGTCGCGCGCACGCTGTTGGACGGCACGGTGCGGTTGAAGGATTTCGAGGGCGACGCCTTCCGCGAGGAGCCCGTCAGGCGCCTGCTCGCGGTCACCACGGCACGGCCCCATCCCGACCTCGATGGCGACGACAAGGACAATTGGGGAGCGGAAGTGATCGTCACCCTGAAGGACGGGCGCAAGCTCACGGAAACGGTGTCGAACCTCATCGGACGCAGCGGCGACAACACCATGTCGCGGGACGAATTGTGGGACAAATTCGAAGATTGCGCCGGCCGGGCCCTGCCGGCGGAGCGCCTGCGTCCGCTGTTCGATGGCCTGATGTCCCTGGAGACCGCGGCCAGCATTCCCGAACTCGTCAAGCTCATGGAAACGAAAGCTTAACGTCCGTTTCGTTTGCCCTCGTCGGTCGTTTCGGGTGATTGAAAATTTGTGAATTCTGCCTCTTGTTCGCAGGTGCAAACTGGCGCAATCTCTGCGCCGTGGTGGCCAAAAGAGTCTGAAACTCTGGCAGCACCGCCTCATTGCCCCTTGCGCGGGGTACAGCGCGCCTTAAGTATCCGTCGTTCTGCCGTGCGGCCCGGAAGCGCCGCGTGAAGTGGTTCAATCGTGTTACCGCTCTTGGGTGCCTAAAATAAGATGAAAAACGTCCTCGCGGCGGCCTTGGTCGCCGCTGTCCTGCATGGGTTGGCCTGGGCCACGACCTTGGAAACGGCCGTGCTGCCTGACGTGACGGGCAAGGTGCATTCCATGTCCTTCAACATCGGTGCGCCCCGCGAAGTCTGGTTCGGGCGGTCGGCGACCTTGCGGGAACTGGCCCATGCCCTGGACGTCATCAAGCCCGTGTCCCGGTCCGTGCGCACCTATACGGTCAGCGGCATCCAGGCCCAGGTGCCCGCACTTGCCAAGGAACGCGGGATCGAGGTCATGCTCGGCATCTGGCTGGGCCGCGACGACGCCTCCAACCGGCGGGAGATCGAGACCGCGATCACCTTGGTCCGCAAGTATCCCAACATCCGCGCCGTGTTCGTGGGCAACGAAACGCTGCTGCGCGAAGACCTGACGCTGGAAGAGTTGATCGCCATCATCCGCGAGGTGCGCACCCGCGTGCCCGTACCGGTGACCACCGGGGAAACCTGGGACCGCTGGCTTTCCCATCCCGACCTGGTCGACGAGGTCGATTTCATGTCGATCCACGTGCTGCCCTACTGGGAAGCCGTCGGCGCGCAGAACGCCGTTTCCTATGCGTTCGAACGCTACCGCGAAGTGCTCGACACGTTCCCTGGGAAAGACGCGATCATCGCGGAATTCGGCTGGCCGTCACGCGGTTACCGCAACCGCGATGCCGGCCCCGACCCCATGACCCAGGCCACCATCATCCGCAAGTTCGTGTCCGAAGCATCGCGCCATGGCATCGGCTACAACCTGATGGAGGCCTTCGATCAGCCGTGGAAGACCATGGAAGGAAGCGTCGGCCCCTATTGGGGCGTGTTCGATCATGACGGCAACGCCAAGTTCTCCCTGGCCGGTGCGGTCGAGCAGCCCGAACAATGGCGGCGCGGCATCCTGGCCCTGGTCTTGGGACTGGTGATGACCGTGCTGTGGCTGATGA
>DNMS01000323.1:531-895 GCA_003488105.1 Rhodospirillaceae bacterium | reverse complement strand
TGCCCTGGCCATGGCGATCGCGGCCAATGCACTCGCCGCCGCCGTCGCGGTGGCACTGCTCTACCCCTTCGAGAACTATCTGAACGTGGGGTCGGCCATCGCCTGGGGCCTGGGCATGGTGCTGATGCTGCCGCTGACCCTGGTTACCCTGGGTAAGCTGGACGAGGTCGCCGAGGTGACCCTGGGCCCCCGGCCCAAACGGCTTTGGCGGGCCGAAGACGCGCCAACGGATGCCCCCCTGCCCAAGGTGTCGATCCAGATTCCCGCCTATCGGGAAAACCCGGAGATGCTGATCGAGACGCTGAATTCCTGCGCCGGCCTCGACTATCCGGATTTCGAAGTCGTGGTGATCATCAACAACACG
>DNMS01000323.1:0-229 GCA_003488105.1 Rhodospirillaceae bacterium | reverse complement strand
TTCCTCAACTTCCCGAAGGTCGCCGGATTCAAGGCAGGCGCACTGACCGCCGCCATGCCCCATGTCGCCGAGGATGCGGAAGTCCTTGCCCTCATCGACGCCGACTACGTGGTCGACCCGAACTGGCTTAAGGATTTGGTGCCCGCGTTCACCGCCCCCAAGGTGGGCATGATACAGGCCCCCCAGGACCACCGCGACGGCGAACGTTCGCTGCTGGCGCGCTGCATGA
>DNMS01000248.1:7510-11054 GCA_003488105.1 Rhodospirillaceae bacterium | reverse complement strand
TACAACGGCAGCGACCTTGACGTCCCCCGATCCCGACCTCACGGCCCTGGCGGCAACGACGCAGGACGTGTACGAACGCAACGCCCGGCGGTTCGACGCTGAACGATCGAAAGAACTGCACGAACAGGTCTGGCTGGATCGTTTTCTCGCCCTGACGGGCGAGGCCGGACGGGTGCTTGACCTCGGCTGCGGCACCGGCGACCCCATCGCCGCCTACATGACCGAGCGCGGCTTCCACGTCGTCGGCATCGATGCGTCGGCAACGATGCTGGCGATTGCACGCGAACGGTTTCCGGCCGGCGACTGGCGGCAGGGCGACATGCGTAACCTCGACCTGCCGGAGACCTTCGACGGCATTATCGGCTGGAACAGCTTCTTCCACCTGCGCCAGGATGAACAACGTTCCGTCCTGCGACGTCTGGCGGTGCACCTCAATCCCGGCGGTGCCCTGATGCTGACCGTCGGGCCGCATGCGGGTGAGGTCGCCGGCAATGTGGGGGACGATCCCATCTACCATTCCAGCCTCGCCCCCGAGGAATACGAAGACGTGCTCGCACGCCTGAGCCTTGATATCGTCCGCTTTACCAAGGAAGACCCGGACTGCGGCCAGCAGTCCGTTTTGCTGGCGCAGCGACGGTAGTGAAATGGTGAGCCGCGCAGTTACCAGCCCCCCTGTCAGACGTCACGAACTAGGATAAGCTAACACCATGCTGAGCACCGTCCCCTACGAAGTCCCCCAATACCTGCTGGACCGCGCCCGTGGTCTTCCCCGCGTGCCCATGGCCGTGGCCGGGGCCGACAACATGGTGGTCATGGAAAGCGCCCGTCAGGCGACGGACGCCGGCCTGATCACGCCGGTCCTGGTCGGCGACCGGGACGAGATCGAAAGTCTGGCAGAAACCATGGGCTGGGACATATCCGGTTTCCGCATCGTCGAGACCGGGGAGGAAGACGAAGCCGCCGCCGCGCGCATGGCCGTGGCCCTGGCCCGCGACGGCGAGGTTCAGGCCCTGATGAAGGGCCATGTTCATACCGATGCATTGATGGCCGCCGTGGTCGCGCGGGAAACCGGGCTGCGCACGGGGCGGCGGCTCAGCCATGTATTCCACATGACCGTGCCGGGATCGGACCGCGTGTTGATGATCACCGACGGGGCCGTCAACGTCGCGCCCAACGAAAACACCCTGATGGATATCGTCAACAACGCGGTCGGCCTTGCCCATGCGCTCGGCAATGCGGAGCCCAAGGTCGCCATCCTGTCCGGCACGGAAAGCGCCCTGCCGGCCATGCCGTCGAGCATGCAGGCCAAGGCCATTGTCGAGCGCGCCCGCGCGGGCGAAGTGACCGGCGCCATCGTCGACGGCCCCTTCGCCTTCGACAACGCCGTATCGCCCGAGGCGGCGAAATTCAAGGGCATCGACAGCCCCGTCGCCGGTAACGCCGATATCCTGGTGGTGCCCAACATCGAAACGGGCAACGGGCTGTTCAAGATGATGGTCTATTTCATGAGCGGCCTGGCCGCGGGCGTCGTGCTGGGCGCCAAGGTGCCGATCGTGCTGACGTCGCGCGCCGACCCGCCCGAAGCCCGCTTCGCCGCCACCGCCATCGCCGCCATCGCGGCCGCCCGGGGGGACTAGCGATCCAGCTTGAGGCGGCGCACCATGGCTTTCGGCGCCTGGGCGCAATCGTGGCGGGCAAAGACATTGCGGCCGGGGTCGCGGATCAAGATCATGCGTTCCACCAAAGACCGGCCCAGTTCACGATTGACCTTGCGGGTCAGGGCCCGGGCCATCCGCTCCAGATCGAAATCGTTGTAGTCCGATCCGGCCAGCCCCGCGTCGGACAACGCGATGTTGACCATGTGATAGATCACCGGCGCGATGTCGCAGATATCCTCCACCGCATCCCGCTCGGCCATGATGGCGACCGGCAATATGGTCTCCGCGGTGCCCCGCTTGCCGACGAACGGCCGGGGAATTGGCACATGCTTGAACAGGATCGTCGGCGGCGGCGTGTCTTCCGCCGGAGGAGCGGCCCGGCGCTGCGTCGGCAGGGCGGCGGCGATGCCGGACATCGGACCGGACTTGGGCTCTTCGGCCTTGTGAACGGTATCGACCGGTGCCCCCACCGGGGGAATGACCACGACGCCCTCTTGGGGGGACGGGGTGTCCGCAACCGTGGCGGCGGCGGCTTCGGGCTCAGGGGGGATGTCGGCGTTTTCCGCGGTTTCCGTACTCAGGTCGTTCAGGGCAATGTAGAGGTAGCCCGCCAGGGCCAGCATGGCGACCGTGGCCCCGATCAGGTACTTGGGGTCCTTGAACGCCAGATAGGCCAGACGCTTCAAACCACTGCCTTCTTCCTTGGCACGGCGGTCGGCGTCGTCCGCGTGCTTGCGCGCCAGGAACTCCTGCGCCTTGCGGATGCGCAGGTCCTTGATGGAGCGCAGCAGGGCAACAGCGTCATCCGTCGGCGTCGTGCCGCCCGCATTGGCGAACATCCGTTCGATCTCGCCTTCGACCCGGGTAATTTCCAGCTCGTCCCCCTTGCGGGTGAACAGCTGGCGGGTCACGGCCTCCAGGCAATTTTTCAGCGCCGCCGCGTTGGGCGCGCCGGCGATCACGGCGATCAGGCCCTCGTTCGGGTCCTCGAACACCTTCTCCCAATCGGTTACGCCCGAGGGCGTTTGCGGAAATGCAGGCTTGCTCATATTTGATCCATGCCCTGTTGCAGGACGCGGGGCTGTGCCCGCCATCACAATATATATAAAAAAGTGCAGATAAATTCCCGGACAATCGCCCGGCAGCATCCATGCCCTAGCGCAGCGGCGTGATCGTCGGCGTCGGCGGCTCGACCTCGGGCTCGCCCAGAATCTTCGCAACGTCCTGCTTCATCAGGATGCGCGACCAGGTGCGGATGTCGTGAATTTCGGCCGCCGGGATGATCCAGTCGGCGGGATTTTCCACCGGCGGCGGGACCAAACGAAAGGTCTTGCCCTGGCCGCCCGTGCCCTCGACGGGAATCAGCTTGCCATCCCGGGCCCGCTCCGCCCCCGCCTTGCCGCGCAGGCAGGCTTCAAGCAGGCCGTCGTCCGTATCCGCATGCCGGTCAAGCCAGGTGAAGGCATGCTTGGCGGCATAGCGGGTTAGTTCCTCGTGCCGGCCCATTTCCCGGCGCAGGTCTGCGAAGGCACCGTCGGCCCAGATCAGCTGCTCCTTGGCGCTGTCGTCGCGGCAGCGGCGCAGTTGGCGGATCTGGCGTTCGCGGGCGGCGATGTACCAATAGGCGGCCTTCAACTCGTTTCCGCCTTGCTCCAGCTTGCGCGCCGAAGCGTAAATCCACAGCGGCGGGAAGTAATGGGCCTGCGGCTCGAACCAACGGCGGTAATCGTCGATCAGCTTGGCCGGCACCTGGGCGATCCAGCGTTCGCCTTCGGACCACTGGCCCGTTTCCCGCGCCTTGTCGATCTGGAAGGTATAGACGTCGAGCGGATCCGCCGCCGCCTTGGCGGACGGATCGGTCACGCGCCGCGCCGGCGTCAACTGCA
>DNMS01000248.1:0-7371 GCA_003488105.1 Rhodospirillaceae bacterium | reverse complement strand
CGGAAAGGCTTTCGTGAGTAACTAACTCTTAGGTCTTGGGGATTAATTTCTACAATAGAGAGTAATCTTAAAATTGTTCCTATTTTGTTCTAGTTTGGATGCATCATGACTCAGGAATCGCAGATCGAATGGACCAACCTGACGTGGAATCCGGTGACGGGCTGCACGAAGATCAGCGCGGGCTGCGACAACTGCTATGCGGAGCGGTTCGCGGAGCGGTTCCGGGGTGTGCCGGGCCATCCGTATGAGGAAGGTTTCGACCTGACCTTGCGCCCGCATCGCCTGGACCAACCGCTCACCATTCGCACCCCGAAGATGATCTTCGTGAATTCCATGAGCGACCTGTTCCACAAGGACGTGCCGTTCGCTTATGTGGACAAGGTCTTCAACACCATGGAGCAGGCCCGCTGGCATACCTTCCAGGTGCTAACCAAGCGGTCGTCGCGCATGCGGGATTACGTGAACCGGCGTTATGCCGACGGCGTGGCACCTCTGCACATCTGGCTCGGCGCCTCGGTCGAGGACGGGTCCAAGAAATCCCGCATTAAGCATATCCGCGACATGAACGCAGGCACGCGGTTCCTCTCAATCGAACCGCTGATCGGCGCCATCGGCAAGGTCGATCTCACCGGCATCCATTGGGTGATCGTCGGCGGCGAAAGCGGCCCCGGCTTCCGCGAGATGAAAGAGGAATGGGCGACCGAAGTCCGCGACCAATGCATCGCCCAGAAAATTCCGTTCTTCTTCAAGCAATGGGGCGGCTTCCGGCCGAAGACTGGTGGACGTGAATTGGACGGAGAATTATGGGACGGCTTTCCAATCATTGGGTCAGCGCAACCGGCTGGCGTTCAAGCTGAATAATCAACGCAAAAAAATTTATCCACCGAAGCTACTATTAGGTGTGCAGATTTTAAGTTTTTGAATCCATTGCGAGAAATAAATGGCTGAAGAGACTGGATACTATTGGGCGAACGGTGAGCCACCACCAACGATTCACATTCACAGCCTCGCAAAACACCGCGTTCTAGAAAGGTATCTTTTTAGATATGTGGAAATACTCGCTGCCGACCCGAGGATGCCTGCTCTTCGGATAGATATAGTTGATGGTTTTTCAGGGGGTGGGATTTATACACGGGCAGATACCAACGAACTTTGGATGGGGTCGCCGTTAATTTTCCTCCAAACGTTAGAAGCCGTGGCTGCAAAAATCAATCTGACGAGAAAAAACGAATTTCACATCGACGCTCGGTTCTTTTTTATTGAAGAGAAACGGGAAAACATCGGGTTCTTAAAAAAGCTCCTCCATGAGAAAGGATACGGATCAAGGCTTGGTGAGGATATTTTTTGCATCCAGGGAAATTTTGAAGATAACCACGAAAAAATCATCAACCTTATCAAGGAAAAGTCTAAATCAGGCCGTTCAATATTCCTTCTAGATCAATACGGCTACAAGGACGTCCCTCTCGCAGTATTAGCAAAAATCTTCAGCACTCTTAAAAATGCAGAAGTCCTTCTTACTTTTGCAGCTGAGCGTCTTTTGGATTTTTTAAACCCATCTGAAGCTTACCGTTCGATGTTGGACAGAATGGGCTTTAACCAGTTTGACCCCGACAGTATTGAAGCAATTCGGACCCAACCTGTATGGCGCTTCTTCATACAGGCAGAACTCTCTCGCCATCTTCATCTTGGAAGCGCTGCAAAATTTTTTACCCCATTCTTCATACGGTCTCGAGAGAGCAATCGCGCATACTGGTTTGTCCATTTATCGATGCGAGCCAGGGCGCATGACGAGATGGTCAAAGTTCATTGGAATTTCCACAATC
Organism: Rhodospirillaceae bacterium; assembly: GCA_003488105.1. The sequence goes on along the minus strand of DNMS01000248.1, from coordinate 5,548 downwards.
ACTTTGTCCACTATGGAGGCGCTGGATTCCGAATGCTTGGCTACGATCCCGACAAGGATTTTGAGATTACAGGGCGTCGAGAATTCGCGTTCGATGAGACGGCGCAAGCCATGACCATCTCCGCATTGGTCGAAGACTTGGGAACCTTCATTCACGACCACCCTGATGGAATAAAATTCAGTTCAATTATCGAAGAGAACGCAAACGATGCCCCCGGCAGTAGTGTCGAGTTTCAAGAAGCAATCATGATGCTCAAGAGCCTTAAGGACATCGAAATCAAGACTACAACTGGAGGAACACGGAGAGAGGTTACGCAGATATCAGGCGATGACATCATCATGCCGAGCAAACAGACACGATTGATTTTCGACTGACGCTATTCCGCCGCCGTTTCGTCCAGCAATGTCTCCCCCGGTTTCACGCGGGTGAACTTGACCGGCTCGGTCGTCATGTTGATCTGGCCGTGACCGTCGAGCGTCACGCGGGTGAAGCGGGAATTTTCCACATCACGCACGTCCGGATAGTCGGCGCGGTAATGCGCGCCGCGCGAGTCGTCGCGCGCCGTGGCCGCCGCCGTGATCGCCTTGGACACCAGGATCAGGTTCTTCAGGTTCAGCCAATCGTGCCAGGTCAGGTTATAGGCAAGGTCCGTGCCGGTGATGCCGGTGGCGTCCAGGTCGCGTTCAAGTACGTCGAGCCCCTGTTCGGCCCGCTTCAGGCTGTCCAGATCGCGGATGATGCCGGCGTCTTCCCACATCAGGTCGTAGAGCCGCTTGCGGATGCCGTCGATGCCGCCGGCCGAATTGTCGGCGGGCTGGGTCAGCGGCCGCCCGGCGCGCATCACGGCGTCTTCCAGGGCCGCCGGATCCGGTTCGGCAAGCCGGCCATGGTCCGGCGTCCACTGGGCGATGGTGTCACCGGCGATGCCGCCGAACACGGTGGAATTGGCGACCCCGTTGCCGCCCAGGCGGTTGGCGCCATGCACGCCGCCCGTATCCTCACCGGCGGCGAACAGGCCGGGGATGGCGGTCGAGCAATCGGCCTCGAACTCGGCCCCGCCCATCATGTAGTGGGCCGTAGGCACGACCTCGACCAGCCCGGCGGCAAGATCGAAGCCGCAGTCGGCGCAGCGTTCCACCATGCCCTTGAAGTTCTTGCGCACCTGGGCCGTGTCGAGGTGCTTCATGGTGATGTAGAGCCCGCCGTTGGCGGCAACGTTGCCGGCGCGCATTTCCGTGAACATGGCGCGGGACACGATGTCGCGGGTCGCGCGCTCGTTGCGCTCATCATATTTGTGCATGAAGCGCTGTTCGTCGCCGCCTAGAAGGTAGCCGCCGAAGCCGCGCAGGCCTTCCTCGATGATCGTGCCGGTCATGCGCGTGTCCGACCCGGCGATCAGGCCGGTCGGGTGGAACTGCACCATTTCCATGTCGCGCATGCCGAGGCCCGCGCGCAGGGCCATGGCCATGCCGTCGCAGGATTTGTCGCCGGACGGCGTGTGATACTTGTACATGGTCGGCCCGCCGCCGGTGGCCAGCAGCACGGCCTTGGCCTGCACGAAGCGGAACTGGCCCGTGCGCATGTCGATGAACAGCACGCCGGAAATGCGCGATCCGTCCGCCGACTTGATGAGCTCGATGGCGCGGTGATCCTCCAGCTTGTCGACGTCGCGGGCCCAGGTCTGTTCCATCAGGCGGTTGATGATCTCAATCCCGGTCAGGTCACCCTTATGGACCGTGCGGTCGAAGGTCTGCCCGGCGAAGGCCTTCTGGTGGATGCTGCCGTCCGGGTTGCGGTCGAAATAGCAGCCGAGCTCGTTTTCCAACTCGCGGATGCGGACCTGGGCCTGGGTCACCAGGGTCCAGGCGAGGTCCTGGTTGTTGAGCCACTTGCCGCCCTCGACCGTGTCCATGAAATGGCGTTCGGCGGAATCACCGGGGGCCAGGGCCACGTTGTAGCCGCCCTGAACCATGCGGGTGCAGCCGGTCTTGCCGAGCAAGCCCTTGACCGCCACGGTCACCTTCAACTGCGGCGCCAGGTCCTTGGCATGCAGGGCCGCGAACAGCCCGGCCCCGCCGGAGCCCAGGATCAGAACGTCGGTCTGCTGTGTGTCGATGTCGGGCGTCACGAGGAAACTCCCATGCTGGCCAGGGCTTCGGCACGGCGATCCTCGGCGGTTTTCTTGACCCCGTCATAGAGCGAGCCGCCATGGGCATCCATGGCGACCAGCAGCGGGCCGAAGCCCTTGATCTTGAATTCCCACAGGCATTCGGGATTGAGGTCTTCCAGATCGACGTCGGTGATCTGCTCGATCCAGGTGGTTTCCAGCGCCGCCGTGCCGCCGATGATGGCAAGATAAATGCCGCCGAATTTCTTGAACGCGGCGCGGCTGTCCTCGCCCAGGCCGCCTTTGCCGATGACCATGCGCACGCCGTATTCCTGCATCAGCGGCCGGGTGAAGCGTTCCATGCGCTGCGAGGTCGTTGTGCCGATGCACACGCTCTCATAACCCGCCGGGCAGAAGTTCGACTTCGGCACCTTCTTCACGTTGGGCGCCGTGTGGATCACCGCATGGCCGTTCAGGTCGAACTTGGTCTTGCGGCCCTTGTCGAACATATGGATCTGCGTCGCGTCGCGGATGCCGTACAGCCAGTCTTCCAGGATCACCGTATCACCCGCTTTCAATTCGCGGATCTGTTCCTCGGTGCAGGGCATGTGAATGACATGTTCAGCCATTTCTCTCTTCCTTTCTTCTCATCGTCTCACTGTCTCTGTGGTGACCTTTTTTTTGAACCACTGAGGCGGTGAGGCTGTGAGGAAATATCAAAACCCGATCTCGACGCCCTTGGGCGTGAAGGTCGCCCGGGCGCGGCGCGCCGAATGGCACATGATGTTGACGGCGACCGGGTTCATGGTGATGTGGGTGGCGGCGGTCTCGACATGGACGGCGAAGGCGGTGCTGTCACCGCCCAGGCCCTGCGGGCCGATGCCCAACATGTTGACGGCGGCGCTCAGTTCCTTCTCCAACTTGGCCCCCTCCGGGTCCTCGCAGACCGAACCCAGGGGCCGGGCCCCGGCTTTCTTGGCCAGCTTGGTGCACAGATCCGACGTGCCGCCGACGCCGACGCCGACGATGGTCGGCGGACAGACGCGCCCGCCCACTTCCATCACCTTGTCGACGACGAAGGTCTTGATGCCGGCCACGCCCTCGGCCGGGATGCACATTTTCAGGAAACTGCCGTTTTCCGAGCCCGATCCCTTGGGGATCATCTCCATCTCGAAGAAGTCGTCCCGGTCGGAAAAGTCGATGGTGATGACCGGCACCTTGATGCCGCAGGAGGTCTGTTCGTTGACCCGGGTGATCGGGTGAACGACGGAAGACCGCAGGGGATGTTCCACCGTCGCCCGCTCACAGCCTTTTCGAATGGCCTCCTTCAAGGCATGGCCGTCGACCTCGACCCCGCGGCCGATCAGGATGTTGTAGATCGGGATGCCGGTGTCCTGGCACAAAAGGTTGGTCGTGTCCTCGGCCACGTCGATGTTCTTGATCATGGTCGCCAGGATCGACTTGGCCGTCGGGTCCGTCTCCGTCGCGTCCAGGCGCTTGAAGCCGTCCTTGATGTCCGGCGGCAGAATTTTCAGCGCCTGGATATAGAGGTGTTTGGCCGTTTCCTCGACGGCGGCGAGATCGAGTTTCATGTTAGTTGCCTCCTAGACAATCAACGTCACCCCGGCGCCGGCCAGAATGGCCAGGACGATGCACCGGAAGCGTTCTTCGTTCAAACGGGTGTAGCAGCCGATGCCGATCAGGCCGCCCAGGGCCATGGCCGGCAGGGCCCAAAGGTAGTTGTGCGCCAGCTGCGGCGTGATCAGGCCGGCATAGGCCATGGCCTAAAGGGACAGGCTGTGCATGATCAGGATGAAGGGCTGGGTCACGCCGCGGGCCTGATCGCGGGGCCAGCCGCGCAGGCCGCTCCACACCGCGGGCACGATGCCGGACAAGCCCGCCATGCCGCCCAGCACCCCGCCGATGCCGCCCGCCGCCGCATCCATCCCGCGCCCACCCCGGGTGATCGTGGGCGGATTGGCGAAGATCAGCAGCCCGCCGCCGTACAGAACCAGCAAGGCGCCGACGGCGAACTTGAAGGGTTCCGCCGGCAGATGTTGCAGCAGCCAGGTGCCGATCGGCACGCCGACCACGCCCAAGGACAGGAACGGCAGCAGCCGCGAAAAATCCAGGCGGCTGCGCAGGCGGATCAGCAGGAACACATGCAGGGTGATACCGGTCAGGATGATCAGGGGGGCGGCTTCGACCGGCGGCAGGACATGCAGCCAGAACGCCGCCGACACCAAGGCGTCGCCGAACCCGGACGATCCCGCGACGAAGGCCGCGAGAAACGCCCCGAGGACCACGATCAGTTCGGGCGACAATGCAGCCATGGTGATCCGATCATCCCGCATTGAGAAAGAACAGCAGCCCGGCCGCGAGCGACAGCCCGCCGGTGATGGCGACCACGGATTTCTGCCAGTTGCGCCAGGCCAGGAATTCGATGGCGAGGATGCGGAGGCCGCCGGTCATATGGGCCGCAAGCAAGATCACCAGCCCGGTTTCCAGAAGCTTGACCAGGGGGGCCTCGGTCCAGCTGAGGAACATGTCGAGAGTCGCGGCCTGTTCGACGGCCAGGGCCAGGACATAGAAATGCGCCGGCAGGAACAGCAGCAAAGCGAGGCCGGAAATCCGGTGCAGCACGAAGGCCCAGTAGTTGGCGTGGTTGCGATGCGTTTTCATGGCGTCATGCCCCCAACCCGTAAAGGCCCACGACGGCGCGGAAGCCCATGACCAAAATCAACACGCAGACGGTGGCCATGATCCAATGGGTCGCGCGGCGGCCGAGGGACGTGTATTCGCGCAGGATGTTGCGCAACCCCGTCGGCGCATGCAGCGCCACGGCGATCACGAACACGGAATAGAACACCAGCCAGGGCACGGAGCCGCCGACCCGGGCGACGATTTCCTTGGACGTGACCCCGCCCTGCACAGCGATGACGATGACGGCCAGATGGACGATGACGCAGACCGCCAGCACCATGGCGGAGACCCGCTGCATCAGCCATTCGAGAGTTTCAGCGCGTTCGGGAGTCATGGATCAGATCTCCCCCTTCAGCGCCGCCTTGGCCGTCGCCCGTTTGAGCCCGGCGATCGAGGCCGTCGGGTTCAAATGCTTGGGACAGAGCTCGAAACAGCTTTGATGGGAATGACAAGCCTGACAGCCGCCGGTCCCGGCGATGGCCTTGATACGGTCCGACTGGCCGCCGTCGCGCACATCATTGTGCAAGGTCCAGGCCCGGTTGAGGGCCGCCGGGCCGAGATAGTCGCCCAGCCAAGCCACCGTGTCGCAGGCCGAATAGCAGACGCCGCAGTTGATGCATTCGATTCCCGCCGTGGCTTCCTTGCGCTTGGGGTCGCTGGGCGAGACCTGGGCGAAGTCGTCATGGCGGGTCGCCGTCGGCACGAAATGGGCCTTGGCCTTGGTCCATTTTTCGAAGA
>DNMS01000386.1:7159-7576 GCA_003488105.1 Rhodospirillaceae bacterium | reverse complement strand
GCGGCCGGCAGAAGGCCGGGGACGCTGCGAACCGCATGGACCGTCACCGGGACAGGCTGTTCAGGAACCGCCAGGGCCTTGCCCGCAACCGTCGCGAAGGGACATTTCAGCGTCCCCTCGCCGCCCGGGGCGGCCGGGCCGTCCGGCGCAACCCGATTGCCCGACTTGTCGACAACGACAGTCTGCAGACCGGCCCCGGTACAGATGACGACCTCGTACCGGCCATCGCGCAGGGAGTCCGTGTCGAGCATGTAGCCCGCCGGAAGAACCGCATGCAGGGCGAACAGGAACAGGGCAAGCGTTGCGATCGCGCGCCGCGTCCCCGATCCGTATCCTGCGTGTGTCCCCCTGATCATGTCCCTACGAAAGCACCGGCGCGGCGACCCTGTCCAGGATTTTTGTGCGACGCAATACAAG
>DNMS01000386.1:489-7005 GCA_003488105.1 Rhodospirillaceae bacterium | reverse complement strand
CGACGCAATACAAGTTTCCGCCACACGGCGCCGCGCCAGGCACACCACCAAACGTTATTGAGAATCATTCTCATCAATTGTAGGCTGTCGGCGGTTGCGGGACCGGCTTCCCGGAACCGCCTGTTCAGCCCATGCCTTGCCTGCACACATCACGACACGACCAGGCCGAATGAAGATGACCGACGACCACGGACCGGCAACATGACGGCACGTCCGTTCCACTCCCTGGCCCAAGCTGCGGAGATCTATTACGAGGAACTTCGCCGCTTCATCCAGCGGCGGACGGGGTCGCTCGCCATCGCCGAAGACGTGGTCCAGGAAACCTGGATTCGCGCGACCACATCCGGCGCCGTCATGCCCGACAACCCCCGGGCCTATCTGTATCGCATGGCGAGAAATCTGGCGATCGACCATATGCGCCGAAACCGGCGCCGGGAAACCTGGGTCGATGGCGATGCCGACGACGGGATGCTGGCGCACCTCGAAAGCCCAAGCCCCGCCCCCGACGATGTCGTCTCGTCGCGGCAGGAATGGCATATCCTGACCCAGGCAGTTGCGGAACTTCCCGATAAATGCCGCGAGGTCTTCCTGCTGTACCGCGGACGCGGCCTGACCATGCGACAGGTCGCCCAGACCTTGGGCATTTCCGACAAAACCGTGGAAAAACATATCGCCCGCGCCATGGTCCATTGCCGCCGGCGCCTGCGCGATGCCGGGCGCGACGTGTGACCGCCCCAACGCCCCAGATGGGCTGGCCCCGAAAACCGGCTCGCGGATATCATGGGGGATTTTCCGGCCGCCAACCGTCTTATCCTTAAGAAGCCCCGCATAGACCCGCCGACCCGGCACCCCGTTGACCCCGCAACAGGTTCAAATGACCGACGATCAGGATCATTCCACCCCTCAGTCCCCGGACGACGCGATTTTCGCACAGGCCGTTTCGTGGCTGACGCGCCTGCGCGAACGGGACGCGGACGCGGCTGCTTTTCAAGCATGGCTTGCCGCCGATCCACGGCACGAAGCCGCCTTCGCCGAGGCTGAATGCCTGTGGGGACGGCTGGAACTGCCTGCCCGCAAGCTGGCCGATACGGAAATCGGACGAACCCGCACCACCCGGCGGCAACGCCCCCTGCGCGGCCTTGCCGCCGCCGCGGCCCTGATGATCCTACTGGGGGCCGGGCTGTTGTGGCGCGACGACATCGCGGTCCGCCTGCAAAGCGATCACATAACGTCAATCGGCATGCGCACCCCCATTGACCTTGCCGACGGCAGCCGCATCACCCTGAACACCGACACGGCGATCGCCGTCGACATGGCCGATGACGGCCGTCATGTCCGTCTGTTCAGGGGGGAAGCCTGGTTCGATGTCGCGCCGGATGCCGCCCGCCCGTTTACGGTCGACACCCCCATGGGCACCGTCCGCGTGACCGGTACGCGGTTCAACCTGCGCATCGCCGACGGCAAGGCCGACGTCAGTCTGACCGAAGGCCGGGTCAACCTGACCGGCAGCATGCCCGGTGAGGCCTTGACCCTGGCGCCGGGGGAGAGCGCCCAGTTGACGGCGGCGGGGGTCTCGCCGCCGAAGCCCTTCGACCGGACCGCCGTGACTGCCTGGCTGCGCGAACAGTTCGTGTTCTATGACACGCCGTTGTCCAGCGTGGTTGCCGAAATCAATCGTTACAGCCCGGGCCGCATCGTGATCGCCAAGGACGCACTGCGCGACCTCAAGGTCAGCGGAGTATTCCGCACGGACAACCCCGGCGCGGCGCTTCGCGCCATCACGGACACCCTGCCCCTCAGCGCAACACGCATCACAGGCTTTCTCGTCGTGCTGCATTAAAGCCGCGCCGCGCCCGCCACCGAAGGGCATGAAAAATTATGCCGGCAGCACTGGGGGAAACGAACCTTCAGCCCCGTCTCATGTTCATATGATTTTGCTACTTAGTCGCAATTAAATATATGAACATGAACTCAAGGGGGAATACGGGGATGAACAACGAACACCAGGCCACCCGGGCATTGAACCGTGGGGCGACATTAATGGCGCGGTACGCCCTGCTGACCGGCGCGTCGCTACTGGCCCTGGCGCTGGCCACGCCCGCCGGTGCCGCGCCGGAGTCACTTCAGGCCAGCAACGGCACGGACAAGACCATCGAAAAGGCCCAGGCCGACGATCTCTTCACCTTCAAGATTGCCTCGAAGCCCCTGCCCCAGGCCATCGCCGAATTCTCGGCCGTCACCGGCCTTCAGGTTCTCTATACGGAGCCCGCCGTGTTCGAGCGGACCGCCCCGGCGCTGGTCGGCGACTTCACCGCGCGCGATGCCTTGACCCAACTGCTTGCCGGCTCCGGCCTGATCGGGCGCTATACATCTTCCGCATCGGTCACCGTCGAATTGCCCGGCAAGGGCGCCAATGGCGACGTCATGACCATGAACCCCGTGACCGTCGAGGGCCGGGGGGAAAAGGCCAGCGGCGCCGTTGCCGGCTATGTCGCGAAACGCAGCATGTCCGCGTCCAAGACCGACACGCCGCTGATCGAAACCCCGCAATCGATCTCGGTCATCACCCGCGACCAGATGGACGCCCGCAACGTCAACAAGATCAACGAGGTGTTGCGCTATACCCCGGGCGTCGACCCGCAGCCGTATGGCAACGAGCCGCGCTATACCGACCTGCGCATGCGCGGATTGAACGCAACGACCAACGGCATTTTCCAGGATGGTCTGGCGCTGACCTTCCCCGATTACATCGTCAGCTACAACCCGGAACCCTGGGGCGCGGAACGGGTCGAAGTCCCGCGCGGCCCGGCCTCCGTGCTCTACGGACAGGGATCACCCGGCGGACTGGTCAACTATGTCTCCAAGCGCCCGACGACGGACCCCATCAACATCGTCCACTTTGAAGGCGGTGATTTCGACCGGTATCAGGGCAAGTTCGATTTCGCAGGGGCGATCGACGAGGCCAAGCAGTTCTCGTATCGCTTTACTGGCCTCTACCGCGACAGCGACACCTTCATCGACTTCATCGAGGACGACCGATACTGGTTTGCCCCACAGGTGAGCTGGCAGCCGTCGAAGAACACGACCGTGACGGTGTTCAGCCATTACCAGCAGGACAAGACCAAGAACTCCCAGGCCCTTCCCAGGTCCGGGACGGTGGTCGCGAATGCGAACGGTGAGGTTCCGCTCAGCCGCTTCGTCGGCGAGCCGGATATCGACCGGGTCGACCGGACGGAATACGCCATCGGATACGAAGTCTCGCACGACGTGGGCGAACGCCTGAAGCTCAGCCACAAACTGCGCTACAACAACGTCGATCTGGACGATGTCGTTGTTTACGGCTCGGGGTTCGACGGCAACCGGACATTGTCGCGCAGCGTCTACGGCAATTTCGGCAACCTGGACGGTGTCTACACGGACAGTAATGCACAGCTGAAGCTGGACGTTGCCGGCACCAGGCACACCTTACTGGCCGGGCTGGATTATCAACTCATGTATCTGGAACAGATCGCGAGTTCCGCATCGGCGACGTCGATCGACGTTTTCGCCCCGGTCTACGGCACGCAGACGTCCGAGGGAAACATCATCATCAACAAGGACTTCACGCGCAGCCAAACGGGCATCTATTTTCAGGATCAGATCGAATGGGGTGACCATTGGCGCTTTACCCTGGGCGGGCGGTTCGACCGCGCGGTGACCGAAACCATCAATCACCTCACCAAGGCGGTTGCCCAGCAATCGGATAGCGCCTTCACCGGCCGGGCGGGCGTGGTCTATCTGTTCGACAATGGGCTGGCCCCCTATGCCAGCTATGCGGAATCCTTCGCGCCCGTGATCGGCACCAACCCGGCCAGCAAGAACTACAAACCCGAAACCGGCCAGCAATATGAAATCGGCATCAAGTTCCAGCCTGAAGGCAGCCGCAGTTCCGTGACGCTGGCCGCCTTCGATTTGCGGCGCCAGAACTATACGGAAACGGACCCGTCAACGAACACGACGGACCAGACCGCCGCCGTTCGCTCCCAGGGGATTGAGCTGGAAGGTGTCGCGAGTTTCGACTTCGGCCTGAACGTGACCGCCGGATACACCTACATGGAAACCGAAGTCATCGAAAGCGTCGACCCGGCCGACCTGGGTGATGTTCTGGCGCCCGCACCCAAACACGTCGCCACGGCCTGGGCCGACTACACCATCCCGGAAGGCCCCTTCAAAGGCCTGGGCTTCGGTGCTGGCGTCCGCTATCGCGGCATGCATTGGGGTGATGGTGACCGGACCCTTTCCGTTCCCGCCTTTCTGCTGTTCGACGCTTCGGTCCATTACGAATGGCAGGGTGTGCACTTCGGGCTGCATGCGCGAAACCTTTTGGACAAGCAGCATGTCGGGTCCTGCTATTACCGAAACAGCGCCGGGATTTGCACGGCCGGTGAACCGCTGACCGTCATCGGCAATCTGTCCTACCAGTGGTAGGCCACGGAACCGCGCAGCGCCTTGTTCCGCCCCCGGGAGAAAATTTTTTCTCCCGGGACACGAGGACAACGGCCGTTTGATTCGTCTTAGAGTCATGAACACGACATTCAACGAAGCAACCGGCCCTTTGCGCATGGCGGCGCTTTCCGCATGACGGAACGTCTGCGCCGCGCCCTGGATGCGCGTCCCCGGTTGACCCGCTGGCTGTTGGCCGGCCCCGGCGCGGTGGCGGCGGCCCTTCTGTTCGCCATGGCCATGCCGATCTGGCTGCCCAAGGGAGCCGCCGGAATCGACAACACCGTCTTTCCCCTGATCCTGGTGCCGCTGATCTGGGCCGTGGTCTTCGTTTATGCCTGCGTGGAGGAAAGCCTTCTGCGCTGTGTTGCCGTGATCTGCGGCACCGCCGCCGTCTGCGGACTGACAGCCGCCATGGCCTTTACCGGATGGATATGACGCGCCCCAGCCGTATCAAACAGCGACGGAAGCCCCAACGATGAAATCCCTTTCGCAATCCCAGCTGAAACGCCTGACCGCCGTGCACGGCTGGTCCGGAACGGTCCTGGGCCTGCTGCTTTACGCCGTCGTCGCCACCGGCACGGTCGCCGTATTCGCCCACGAAATTGCCGAATGGTCCGTCGGCGGCGCCAAAAATCACGCCCCGCTGGCAGGCGGTCTCGACGGCAAGGTCCGGCCCATCGCGGAACGGATGACCAAGGGGTACCTTGAAGAAATCGCCATCTGGGCAACGGCCAAGGGCGACCTGAACGTGTTTCCCCATGCCCATGCCCGTAATCCGGAAAGTGGGAGGATTGAAAATTACGGCACCCTGTTCCGGCTTGATGGCGCGACGGGCGCGGAATTGGCGCGCAACGAAGGGTTCGTGTTCACGAAACCGGAATGGTTCGAAGCCAGCGCGCTCGAGGACTTTCTCGTCGACCTGCATGTGCAGCTCTACGTTCCACGGCCTTGGGGCCTGATCCTGACCGGAATCCTGGGGCTGTCCATGATGGCGGCGGGGGTCACCGGCTTTCTCATGCACCGCCATCTGATCCGCGATCTGTTTGTCGCCACCCGGCCGGGTTACCGCCTCGTCACGGCCCGCGACCGTCATGTCCTGGCCGCAAGTTGGGGCCTGCTGTTCGCGTTTCTTCTGGGATTTACCGGCTCATTCTTCAGTTTTGCGGCCACGGTCTCCCTGCCCCTGATATCGCAGGTCGCCTTCGGCGGCGACCAGAAGGCGATGCGCGAAACTCTTTACGAGCCCGCCGTGACACCCGATCCGCGCCCGGCCGCCCTGGTCGATCTCGATGCCGTGATCGCCCGGTCCACGGCCCTGACCGGCACGCCGGTCCGCTTCCTCGTGGTTGACCACTACGGCCGCGCCGATGCCCGCATCAACCTCTGGCACATGCCGCCACAAGGAACACTGGCCTGGGTGCGCAACGTGTTCGACGGCACGGACGGCCGGTTCCTGAGCGTCAAACCCCGGGTCGGTCGGCAACCGTCGGCGGGCAACGCGCTTTATGAACTGATCTGGCCCCTGCACACGGGCGATTTCGCGGGCACCCTATCCAAGGCCGTGTGGGTCGGTCTGGGCGCCGCCATGTGTTACGTGATCCTGTCGGGAATGCAGCTTTGGGTGCGTCGGCGCGAAGAGGCCGCCCTGTGGCGCGGCTTCGGGCGCGCGGTCACGATCACCGCCTACGGATTGCCGTTCGCCATGACGGCGGCGGCCTATGGCTTCTTCCTGTCCCTGCCGGCCGCCGATCCCTTCTACTGGACACCGATGGGCTTTGTCCTGGGCGCCCTCGCCTGTATCGCGGTCGGTGTCTTCGCGGGCAACGGCAGCGGCCTGATACAGCGGTTCCGGCGTTTGCTCGGCGCCGCCTGCATCGTTTTGCCAATTGTGCGCATGGCCATGGGCGGCTTGGACTGGGCGGATGCCGTGGTCCAGGGACAAGGGGCGGTGCTGTCCTTTGATTTGATGTTCCTCGTGCTCGGCGTTTTGCTGTTCCGCTGGGTGACGCGGCAGCCCCATGGCCGCCCCGC
>DNMS01000386.1:0-306 GCA_003488105.1 Rhodospirillaceae bacterium | reverse complement strand
CCCGTTGCCGGAACCCGCGGAATGAGCATCCTGGCCGCCGTCGCCGCCGTTGCGGCCTCATCCGCCGCCCTCGCCTACCTTACGGTCGGCAACGCCAAACGGCGGCGGGTGTTCGGTCTGCCTCCCCTTGAACGCAAGGCGTGGCAGACCCGGCTTGCCATCGCCGGCGTTCTGGCCCCCGCCGTGGCTCTGCTCTACGACGGCGGGGCCGGTTTCGTCATATGGTGCGGCGCCGTCAGCGTAATCGGCTGGGGCCTGGCCGCGATGCCCCCCGCCAAGCCCACCGCCCCGCGCCGCCGGAACGGC
>DNMS01000291.1:4201-9526 GCA_003488105.1 Rhodospirillaceae bacterium | reverse complement strand
CGCTTTCAAGGCCTTTGGCGTAATAGGCCGGAAGCTTCCCCGGCTCCGTCGCGATGATCAGATAGACCCGCGCCAAAGGCGCGTCGCCCAGGGCGGTCGAGAAGTTTGAGACCCGGCCGTTCAGCGCCTCGCACAGGATGTCCTGCATGCGTTCGCGCATGTTCATGGTGTAGCGGTCGCGCGGCACGTAGATCATGCAGGACACGAAACGCCCGAAATTGTCCTGGCGCATGAACAGGGCGACGCGCTGACGGTCCTGCAGATGCAGGATGCCCATGGCGGTGTCCAGCAACTGTTCCTCGGAAATCTGGAACAACTCATCCCGCGGATAGGTTTCCAGGATGTTGGTCATGGCCTTGCCGTCGTGGCTGCCCGGTTGCAGACCGGCGCGGTCGAGCACCTGTTGCAGGCGGCGGCGCAGCAGCGGGATGTCGCGCGGGCTGCGGTTGTAGGCGGCGGAGGTGAACAGGCCGACGAAGATGCGCAGCCCCGTGACCTTGCCCGTCTTGTCGAAGCTTTTGATGCCGATGGCGTCCATGTGCACGGGCCGGTGCACGGTCGAGCGCTGGTTCGACTTGGTGACCACGATCAGCCCGGGATCGGAGATGAAGGCGCGCACTTCGGGCGGAATCTTGGAGCTGTCCGCCGCATAGGTCAGCACCGACATGTCGAGGTCGCGCAGGATGCCGAGCGCCGATTTCTTGTCGACGGCGACCGTGGTCTTGGGCCCCGAGCCGGAAATCTTGTAGTCGCGGGAGCCCAGAAAGGTGAAGTTGTTGTCGTGGATCCAACGCAGAAATTCGCGCACCTCGTTGGCTTCCTCCTGCGGCGCCGGGCCCGAGGTGTGGCGGAAGTCGTCGATGATCCGCGCCATGCGTTCGCGCATCGGCCGCCAATCCTGAACCGCCAGGCGCACGTCCTCGAGGACCTTGAGCACGCCCTTTTCGATCTCGCGTTGGCCGTCGGGCGTTTCCTCGTCGACCTCGATATGCATCCAGGATTCCAGGCGCGCGCCGTCCTCGGGCTCGCCGGGATCGAGCACGCGCTGCAGGCGGCCCTGGGCGTCGCGCTTGATCTTGAAGATCGGATGCACCACCAGATGCACGGTCAGGCCGCGGCGGTTCATTTCCGACGACACGGAATCGACCAGGAACGGCATGTCCTCGGTGACGATCTCGACGACGGTGCGGTTGGCGGTCCAGCCGTCCTTCTTGGCGTCCGGCTTGTAGGCGCGCACCGAGGGCTTGCCCGGCTTGTGCAGGGCCGCGGTCTTCCAATGACTTTTGGCGATGCCCGCCAAGGTCGCCGCGTCGCGGGCGTGGATGTCCATGGGCGGCATATGGGCGAAATACTGGTCGGCGTAATGGACCAGGGCCGTCGCCTTGGCGCCCTTGGCGCCCGCCCGCATCAGCTTCGACACCTGCTTCAGCAGCGCGTCGGTCTTCAAATCCCGTTTGACTGGCATAGACCCCTCCCAGAAAGCACGGCCCCTCGGTTTTTATCAGGGGCGGCGCGGCGACCCGCCATGGTGCCGACCCGCCCGCGGCCGCAGGCACGCCGGGCGAATCGGATCAACGGATAACAGCCTATAAACAAAGGTTTGTTATGAAAAGCTAAAGTTTCGTGGCCGCTGTTTGCTGCGCAGATAGGGGCCCGCCTCTTTTCGAACCGGGGAAACTGGCCCATAAGACGGTTTCGTTCGCCACCGCCTCCGTATGGATTCAATGGAAAGAGGTTCCGTGCCGCTCACCATCTTCCGCAGTGCGCCGCTTGCGATGATTGCTGTTCTGGTCGTCGTCAAGCTCTGCTTTCTCGTTTCCATCGGGCCTGTTTTCACGCCCGACAGCGGGGATTACGCGCGGTTCGCGGATTTGATTGTCGGCGGCGGCGAATGGGTCAACCACCTGGACCTGAAAGCGGAGCTGATCTCGCTGACGGCCTTCCGCGCAATCGGGTACCCAGCTTTTCTTGCCCTCTGCAAACTGTTGGCCGGCGACGCCTGGGCCTGGCTGGCGGTCGCAGCGCAGATGGCACTGTCCGTGTTCACGACCACCCGACTTTACGTCTTTGCCCGCACCCTAACCGACCGGCCTTTGTTGGCCGTACTCGCGGCGGGCGGTCACGCAATCGCCCAGGCGTTTTATCTCGATCAATGCATCCTGACCGACAGTCTCAATGCCAGTATCGTTCTCTTGGCCGCGACCATCACGGCGCAAGGAATCCTTCGCCGATGCCCGCCAACATTGTGGGATGCTATGCTCTTTGGTTGTCTGCTGCTCGCTGCGTTCACGATGCGCGAAGCCGGCATGATCCTGCAAATTACCCTTTGGCCACTGCTGGCTTTTCGATGTTTGGCTACCGGTGCCAATCTCGGCCGGACGGCGCTTGTTGTCGCCGTGGCCGCTCTTCCCGTTTTTGCTGGTGTGCAGATCTACAAGTCATGGAACCAGATGCGCACGGGCGAACGCTTCGTAACGACCGGGGGCCAGACAGCGCTCTTCCGCCCCGCCCTGGACCTGTACCGTCGCGGCATCCCGGTGTTTCGTGAGGATCCATTGCTCGGGGATGCGTCTGCGCTGGACGGCCCGACATTCGAGACCCCGGGACAGGCCTTCGCGCAGATCAACGGACATCTTGCGCAGACCCACAACATGACGCCGCTGTCCATCGCCCGCTATGGCCAATCCATGTATCTGCGACATTGGCTGAACTACCCGGTGGAGCGGGCGCAAATCTTGCTGTCGAAGTTCGACCGCGCCATCGCCTACATGCTGATCATGCCCGTCGTCGCGCCGGAACGGCTCATCCTTTGGTCCGGCGACCGCACACCGTTGCCGACCTCCAGTGAATTGCGCCGCACCATCCTGGACGAAGGGCGCTTGGACCTTGCGGCGGCGTTAGCATTACGAACTCTGGCCCGTGTACTTTCAGCCGTCGTCATGACCGCCTTCTTCCTGTTTGTCCCCATTGTCTTCCTGCGCGCCCTGAAGACGGCCGCCGGCCGGCCGGCGGCCATGTCATCTGGTATCGTTGCCATGGGAGGACTCTGGTTGTTCGCCCTCGGCTATTTTATCGCCTATGGTGCCGTCCACTTGGAAGAACGCTATCTGATGCCGGTTACGCCCTTTGTGTTCATTTGCGGCCTTGCCATGATTGCGTCATCATTCTCGCGCGCGGTCGCTTTTTGGAAGACCATCAGTAGCAAGGGGGGCCACGATGTCTGAACAAGTCAAACCGTCCGCCGCGCCAGTCTGTGCCCTATCCGTGGTCGTCCCGTTCTTCAATGAGGAAGCCTGCGTCGACGATCTTTACGCAGAACTTGCCACCGTCTTAAAGGGCTTGGGCACGAACCACGAGATGGTGTTCGTAAATGACGGATCACAAGACAGGACCGAAGAACGCCTGAGGGCGATTGCTGCCAAGGACCCGCATGTCAAGGTCGTCAGCCTGTTGCGCAATTACGGGCAGACGGCAGCCATGGTCGCCGGATTTGACCACGCATCCGGCGCGGTTATTGTTACCCTCGACGGTGATGGCCAGAACGATCCGATAAACATTCCGCGCCTTCTCGAAGAATTGGATAAAGGGGCTGATGTCGTCAGTGGCTGGCGCGTCGACCGGCAAGACGCGGCACTGACACGCAAGTTACCCAGTGCCATCGCCAATTGGCTGATCTCCAAGGTATCCGGCGTAAAGCTGCATGATTACGGATGTTCTTTGAAGGCCTACCGCCGCAGCATCATCCAGGACGTCCGCCTTTATGGCGAAATGCACCGGTTTATTCCAATCTATACGGCATGGCAGGGCGGACGCATCGTGGAAGTGCCGGTCACGCACCGGGCCCGCAACAGCGGCGCCTCGAAATACGGTCTCAACCGGATATTCAAGGTGCTGCTCGACCTGCTCCTGGTGTCGTTTCTGGAACGCTACATGACCAAGCCGATCTACGTGTTCGGCGGCCTGGGGTTTCTGTCTCTGTTCATCAGCGCCTGTACCGCCGCATGGGCGATCTGGCTTAAGGTTGTCGATGGCGTGCATTTCATCAAGACACCCCTACCCATGCTGACCGGTACATTTTTCACAACAGGCGTTCTCTGCGTTCTCATGGGGTTGCTGGCGGAAATTCTCGTGCGAACCTATTTCGAAGCGCAGGACAAACGCGTCTATCAGGTTCGCGCCGCCAAAACCCTAAGCAACGACTGAGGCCTCAGCAGTGTGCGGTTTGCATGGCTTCATCGGCCCCGGTGACGAAAACGACCTAGCCCGCATGGGCGCCGCCATCGCACATCGCGGACCCGATGGCGCGGGTGCCAAGATTTTTCATGATGACGCCGTCTTCCTGGGCCACCAACGCCTGGCCATCGTGGATTTGGCAGGCGGTGCGCAGCCAATGTCCGACAAGGAAGAAACGGTCTGGGTCACGTTCAATGGTGAAATTTACAACCATCTCGAACTGCGTGACATATTGAGCCGCCGTGGACATGTCTTCCACACGAGCCATTCAGACACCGAGGTTCTCATCCATGGCTGGAAGGAATGGGGGGAAGACCTGCCGCGCCATCTTAATGGCATGTTTGCCTTCGCCGTATGGGACCTGAGAACGCGGTCCCTGTTTCTGGCGCGCGATCGGTTCGGCGAAAAACCGCTCTATTGGGCGCAGCAGAATGATCTGTTCTTGTTCGCGTCCGAACTAACGTCCCTATGCGCGCACCGGTCCTTCCGGACGACCCTCGATCCCCTATCCATCAAGAAGTACTTCGCATACGGATTCATTCCGTCACCCAAGGCGGCTTACCTCAACACGCACAAACTGTCGCCGGGTTCTTGGCTGCGGTTCGACGCAACCACGGGTGCATTGCGCCGCGGAACGTACTGGCGCTATCAGGTGCAACCCGATTCGAATCCTCCCAGCCTCGACGAGGCTGCTGAGCACGTCCGTCATCTGCTGTTCCAGTCCGTACGCCGCCGCCTGATGAGCGACGTTCCCTTGGGCTTGTTCCTCTCGGGCGGCGTCGATTCAAGCGCGGTCGCAGCGGCCATTGCCGCGCTCGGGCGGACTTCTGATTTCGACGCCTTCGCCATCGGGTTCACCGAAAGCAGTTTCGACGAAAGCCGTCACGCCCGCCGCGTGGCAGACCATCTTGGGACACGCCTGACCATAGAAATGCAGGACATGGGCCGGGCGCAAACCCTAATTCCCGGCGTCCTTGATGCCCTTGACGAACCCCTCGCGGATGCTTCGCTGATCCCGACATCGCAGCTTAGCCAATTCGCCCGGCGATCAGTGACCGTCGCTCTGTCCGGCGACGGCGGAGACGAACTGTT
>DNMS01000291.1:1357-3968 GCA_003488105.1 Rhodospirillaceae bacterium | reverse complement strand
ACGTTCGCTGGGTATGACCCGTTTCTTGCTCTGCGCCCGGCCGCGGTCTATCACGCCCTCGTGCCCCGCCCCGTCCACCGCCTTTTCCGCTGCCTGGCCGACCTTCTTCCCATCTCGCAAAAGAACATGAGTCTTGATTTCAAACTGCGGCGGACATTGCAGGGTCTCGAGTACGGGCCGGCATTATGGAACCCCGCCTGGCTCGCGCCGCTTGAAGCCAACGACATCGCCGACCTGTTCAACGAACCCGTCAGGCCCGATGATCTGTATTCCGAAGCAATCGACCTTTGGCAAAGTTCCGACAACCCATCCGCCGTTGATCGTTCCATGGAGTTTTTCGGAAATTTCTACCTGTCCGACGGCGTCCTCACGAAGGTCGATCGCGCGTCCATGGCGCATGGGCTGGAAGTTCGCGCGGTATATCTCGATAACGACCTTGTCGACTTCGTTCGCCGCCTGCCGGCGGACTACAAGTTATCGGCCAACCGGCGCAAAATTGTGCTCAAGAAGGCTCTTGAGGGCCTCCTGCCGAACGACATCCTAAACCGCCCGAAAAAAGGGTTCGGCATTCCGCTGCAAACTTGGCTGAACCACATCGACTTCGATACGCAGACCGGTGGTCTGTCTACCCTCGATTCCAAGGTCGTTGATGCGCGTATTACGGCACATCGCGCCGGACGCGCCGACCATCGCCTGTTTCTATGGTCCTGGCGGGCCCTGCAACCGTTTCTGAACCCCGCACGCGCGGCCTCGTGATGGCCGCAACCACACGCAGTTCCGGAGTTCGCTTTCTACGGATAATCATTGCCGCCAGTGTATGGGCGGCGCTGATCTGGTTCTTCGTCCGTACGTTCGACGGAATGCCCACCGCCATACACTGGCAGCAAGTGCTGACCCCATCGGCGCTCGGGGCGCTCGGGGCGTTCGCAGGATTGTTCGCTGCCGCCATGTGGTTACGGACAATACGTTGGCGCGGTCTATTGCCCAAACACCTGCGCCGTCGCCCCGGCATGTACGGCGTGTTTTCCTGGGCCTTTCTGGTGGCTTCCATCGCGCCTTTCCGCAGCGGCGAGTTGATGCGGCCGGCTTGGGTGCGGCGGCAGGGCGGCTCCTTTATGGAAGCAACCGGCACGGTGATTTCGGAACGGCTAGCCGATCTCGTGCCGTTGGGCGGCATGCTCGCCGTTGCCGCCACCCAGGCACCGGCTGCGGCAGAGATCATAAGCCCGCGGCTTTCTCCTGCATTCAGCGATTGGATTGGTCCGGCAGTCTTCGCCTTGCTACTCATTTCACACTTGGCAATTACGGCAGGGGCGACACGCCTCGGCCGCCACCGGCCGGCATCCGGCACGGATAATAATGCCGCTGGACGGATTGAATTGCTTCTAAGTGGACTTCGTTTCGCCGCCCGACCCATGCCTTATGTGAGGCTCATGGGCCTGACGATGCTCATCTGGGCCGGCCTCGGGCTCGGCTATGCTGTGGTCTTCAGTACGCTGATCCCCGGTCTGCCTTGGATTGCCGGTATCGGCGCCCTGGCCCTCGCCAACCTGGCCGGTCTGCTTTGGATCAGTCCAGGAAACGTCGGGCCTTACGAAGCGGCGGTAACAATGGTTTTGACCGGCTACGGCGTTGCCCCGCAGGAGGCACTGGTTGCCGCAATAACATTGCATACGATGATCCTGATCGCGACCTGTGCACTTGGTTTGGCCGGGCGTCTGGATATGGTTCGCCGGGGCGCCAGCCCCGTAGGTCTGGTATAGAAAGTCCTTATGATATCGACACCAGAAACATCCGTCGGGTCGTCATCGCCGTTCCGCCTGTTGACCGGCTGCCCCCGTTCGGGAACAAGTCTTCTTGCGAGCGAGTTGATGCGCCGCTACGACATCGCAATTCCGTTCGAGACCCACTTCATCCCTGTGTTTCATCGTTGGAGATGGCTGTACGGCGACTTGTCGCAGAAACAGAACCGGGGGGCGCTTTTGGCCGACGTCTATCGGTTCACGCGAATCTGGCTGGCCGCATCAAAAACCTTCGATCTAGAGATGATCACCCGCGCCTCGATCCTATCGACTGAGGATCAAGCCGCCGATATCGTCTCGGAATCTCATGATTTTTCTTCGCTCATGCACGCCCTGTTCGCCGCCTTCGCGCAGCGACAAGGCGCCGACTCCTATGCCGACAAGTCGTCGTTCTTTGCACCCGTCCGTCCAAGCCGCTTGGCAGCGGCGCTAGGGCCGGTGAAGGTTGTCGCCGTCGTGCGTGACGGCCGTGATGTGTTCCTGTCATCGGCCCGGACCTGGTTCGGCACGGCCAATGCCGTCCAGGCGGCACGCCTGTGGGCCCGCCATATTTCGATGAACGACGCTTGGGCCGATATTAACGGCGTGTCATTGTTTACCTTGCGCTACGAAGACCTGGTCGAGAATCCGGATGAACAGCTTGCCGCCGTCGCACGGTTTCTGGATTTGGCGCCGCTGCGAACACCGAAGACACCATTCTTGGCGGAGGCCATGGCCTCCGCGCCGGAACATGCGCGCCTGAGCCAGGCAGTCGGACCCGATTCCGTCAATCGAAACCAGCGCGAATTGGCCCCCTGGCAACACGATGC
>DNMS01000291.1:0-1152 GCA_003488105.1 Rhodospirillaceae bacterium | reverse complement strand
GGCCCCCTGGCAACACGATGCATTCGCCTATTTCGCAGGTAACGCCCAAAGACTTTGCGGTTATTCGACGCCAGGGTCGGCGCCACGTCTCACGGCCCGTATGACTTGGGCCTTTCTATCCGGCCTAACTCCCAACCCTGCACGTTTGGCCAAATCCGCCCTACCGATTATATTCGCATGCGGCGGTCGCGCCTTCTTAGGCCGCTCAAGTCGTTGACGCCGCCTTGGCCCGCGCCAGCCAGTCCTGCATGCCGCGCGGCAGCACACGGATCATTTTTTTCCGCAACTGAAACAACTTTGGGCTGACGTCCAGGATCGGCCGATTGTCTGGAATTCGTGTCGCCTGGACATCTGGCGCAAGGCGTAACGATCCAGCGTCGTTGGCATACAGAACCATGTTATAGCGGTACCAATAGGACACATCAGCCAGATCCTGAATTTCCGGCCGCACGGCATCGTAGGCATCGAAACCATGCGCCCGGAACAAGCTACGCCACGTCTCATAAGGGCGTTCATTGATATGGTTCAGACCTCCCTGCCCGGGCGGGGCCGCGCTGAACAGCACAATGTCCGCATGCCGTGTCAGACTGGCAACGAAGTCCGCACTGCGTTCGGGTTTCAGGTGTTCGGCAACCTCGAAGCTGTGAACAAGATCAAACCGCCGCGCCAAATTAATGTCGCCGTTCATGTCCATTGCATGAAACTGATCCCGTGGGATCAACAACGAATCTGGATCGACGTAGGATCCGTCGATCCCGGCGACATTGGTAACGCCTGCCGCCCGCCACGCGGCAAGCCAGGTGCCGCGAGCGCAGCCAAAATCAGCGACAGACGTAACGCCCTTCACCATCCGCGCCAGGATCGGCACGACAGCTGCCGCAGAGTCCCTGGACAGTGCATCCGTATAGGAAAAGAACTGATCGCCGTAAACGGCACCGCTGGGGTGGGTGGAGGACATTTGATCCGTCCGGCGGTTTCTAGAGGTAGGGTGCACCCGAAACCTTAATCTTTACTCGCCCATGAACCAAGCAGTTTGGCCGCCTGGCGCCAAGCAGATCAAGGCCTACATCAGTCAGATGCCGACGCTCGTTTCACCTGCGCCACACGCAATCATGAGAATGTTGGGAAAATGGAGCGGGCGATGAGATTCGA
>DNMS01000006.1:10798-11042 GCA_003488105.1 Rhodospirillaceae bacterium | reverse complement strand
CAAGAAACGCCACGCCCTGGTGCGGGCGGTCTGACAGGCGAAATGGCGGAAAGCGCGTCGCGTCTGTCCCGCCTGCTTGACCGCAACCTCGCGATCCTGACCGACCAACCCGGCCCGCCCCTGGTGGTCGGCGCAATCATCCTGGCCATGGCCCTGATCCGAGCCACCCTGTTTCCCGGCACCGGTGGCGACGACGGCGAACAGCTGATCTTCTCTCAGTTCTTCGCTTGGGGGTATCAGGTCC
>DNMS01000006.1:8515-10730 GCA_003488105.1 Rhodospirillaceae bacterium | reverse complement strand
CCCAGTTCTTCGCCTGGGGATATCAGGTCCGCAACCCGCCGCTCTACACCTGGCTGGTCATGGCCGTGTCCCAGGTCACGGGGCCGGGCCTGTGGGCCGTCAACATCGTCAAGTTCAGCCTGCTTTACGCCATGTACCTGTTCTTATGGCGGGCGGCGCTGCGGCTGTTCGCCACGCGGACCCTGGCCGGGCTGGCGGCCCTGGCGCCGGTGCTGTTCAATTTCGTGGCCTGGGAAGTCGTCACCGGGTTCAGCCATACGGTCCTGACCGCCTGCCTCTATGCGGCGGTCCTGTGGCTGCTGCTGCGCCTGCGCGACGCGGCACCTGGCCGTTTGTCGGACTATGCGCTGCTCGGGCTCGCCATCGGCCTCGGTGGGCTCGCCAAATACGCCTTCTGGATTTTTCTGATCTGCCTGCTGGCGGCGGCATTGACGGACCGTGATTTGCGCCGCCGGATTTTGTCGCCCTGGCTGGTTCTATCCCTGGCCGTGGCCGCGGCAGTCCTGGCCCCCCATTATCTGTGGCTGGCCGGGCACCTGGACACCTTGGCCGCACAAGCGGGCGACACAGCCGCCGTCCATGGCGGATTTTCCCTGACCGGCCTGGGCCACGGCGTGAAGGCGGCGGCAGGTTTCCTGTCGCCGTTCTGGCTGATCGCGCTGATCTGCTTTCCGGCGGCGTTCCGCTCGCTGAAGACGCCCACCCACCCCATGGTCCGTGTTCTCGGCACCTATATGATCCTGGTCCTGGCCGTGACCGCCGTCGGCACCCTGATCCAGCCCGACTTCCGCATCCGCACCCATTACATGTTCGTGCTGCTGTTCGCGCCGTTCTGGGTGCTGCTACGGGCCGAGGCGGCGGGCGCCCCGGCGTCCCGCCAACGGACGCTCGCAGCCCTGATCACCCTGGTTCTCTGGGCCCAGCCTTCGGGCCTGATCGCCAAATATCTGTTCGAACCCCTGTCCTGCGGACGCTGCCAGCACCACATCCCCTACGCCGATTTGGCCGCCAAGATAAAAAACTTGGGTTTCGCGGGCGGCACGGTCGTCGCCTATTGGCACCCGGACCCCCTGCCCGGCAACCTGCGCGCGGCCCTGCCGGACACACGGGTCATCAGCCTGAAGCATCCCGACATCATCCCGCCCTTGACGCCCGAGGCCGCAGGTCAATGCCTTGTGGTGTGGTCGGCGGATGCCGCGCGGGACAACCGATCCACCGCCATCGCCGGCGCCAACAGCCTTCTCAACGCCGGCATCGCCCCGGACACGCCGCAGCGTCTGGTGATTTCACCGCTGGAGGGGCTGCCGATGCTGACCAGCGGCAAGACGGCGGCACTCGGCGTGATCCTGACCCCCGGCGCGGGCGATTGCCGCTAAACCCTGCCTAACGGCAGGTGCCTTCACCGTCCAGCACCACGAAGGACCAGGACAGGCGCTTTTCCGGATTGCGCGGCAGGGAATGCGTGGTCCGGCGGAAG
Source organism: Rhodospirillaceae bacterium (assembly GCA_003488105.1). The sequence continues at coordinate 9,253 of DNMS01000006.1, read as the reverse complement.
ATCGTCTGCTTGGGCACGGGAATGCCGCCCCGCAATTCCTCGACCAGCATCCGCCCCTCCCCACCGCCGGACGGCCCACCGGACCAGATCAGCGCGCATTTGCCGCCTTCCCCCGCCTGCCCGGCGGCGTTCAGGGGCGGCATGTAATCGCGCCACCGGGTGCTGATCACGCGGGCATGGGGAAAATAGCGGCGCAGATTTCCGGCGATCTGGTTCGGACGGTCCACGGCGACGATGGTCCCGGCGCTGAACCCGGCGACGACCAGACTGCGGGCAAGTTCAGAATAAGGAACGAAGAAGTTGCACTTGCGGCAGGTTTCCGGCCCCACAAATCCCCGCCCGACAAGGCCCGCCGGCACGGCCAGCGCCACAATCAGAAGCGCGCCCGCGAACCAATTCAGGCGGCGCTTTGCCCCGCCGGCATCGGTCAATACCTTGATCCGCAGCAACAGGTAGAGCGGCAGCGGGAACCACACCACCATCCAATTGTTGCGCACGTCCGCCGCCCCCGTGGCCAGGATTACCACGACGCAGATCACCAACAGCACCAGCAGATAGGTTTCCAGAAACCACCCCGCGTTGATCAGGCGCGCCGACGGATGGGGCAGCGGCGCCAGGGCGCGGGGAAATATCCCCAGAGCGAAGGGCAGGAACGGCGAGACCAGGCCGAGGGTCGCCAGGGTAAATTGCCCAAGCCCCCGGCCCGCCGCCGCCAGCCGGTCGTCGACCATGGGGAAC